>JBEGMT010000111.1:0-3809 GCA_041182925.1 Pseudomonadota bacterium
CGTTGTATCGTCAGCGTTGGCAGGAGCGATTGGGTTTTTATCGCACCCCACCTTGTCAGGATCTGGTGTGGTTTCATGCGGTTTCGGTGGGTGAGGCGGAAGCGGCGTTTCCATTGATTAAATCGATGCAAAGCCAGCACCCCGCGCAACGTTTTTTAGTCACCACCACCACGCCAACCGGTTCGGCGCGAGTGCAAGCGGTGTTGGCAGATAGCGTTGAGCATGTGTATTTGCCTTACGATTTACCGGTGATTGTTGCGCGGTTTTTGCGACATTTTCAGCCGCAAATTGCCGTGATTATGGAAAAGGAAGTTTGGCCGAATTTGTTTGCCGCTTGTGCAGCGGAACAAATTCCCTTGTATGTGATTAACGCTCGTTTATCGGCAAAATCAGCCAAAGCCTATAAAAAAATCCCCGCTTTAATCAAACCGGCTTTGGCTTGCATTCAGCAAATCGCCACCCAAACTGAAGACGACCAACAGCGCTTTATCGACATCGGTGCCAGTGCTCAACAAGTGGCGGTGCTGGGTAATATCAAGTTTGATTTGAGTATTGAGCCAGCGACGATAGCTGCCGGTTTAGCTTTGAAGCAAAACAGCTTTGCTGGCCGCTTTGTCTGGATTATTGCCAGCACCCATCAAGGCGAAGAAGAGATTTTGCTGGCGCTGTATCCGGCCTTAAAAGCCCAGATTAAAAATTTGTTGTTGGTGATTGCGCCTAGGCATCCTGAACGTTTTGAACCCGTGAAAAAACTGTGTGAAAAACAAGGCTTGTCAGTGGTAATGCGTAGTGAAAATCGTCTAGTTGATGAGCGTTGTGATGTTTATGTTGCCGATAGCATCGGTGAATTAAAAATGCTCTATGCCGCTGCTGATTTGGCGTTTGTCGGTGGCAGTTTAGTCCCAGTGGGTGGACATAATGTTTTAGAACCTGCGGCAGTCGGTGTGCCAGTGTTGTTTGGGCCGCAGATGTTTAATTTTCAAGAAATTGCCGAGCAGATGTTAAAAGCTGGCGCGGCCGTGCAGTGTGATGATGATTTGGCGATTGCCAAAGTGGTGTTGCACATTCATGAAGATTTATCGTTTCGACAAAGTCTAAGTAGTCATGCCAAGCGCTTTGTCGAACAAAATCAAGGTGCTACGGCGCGGGTTGCGGCTTTGCTGGCGCAATCTTTGGGTGCGTAGTTTATAATTTTGTCTGTTTTTTAATCGTTTAAGGTGTAAAGCACTTATGTCGGAAATCAAAAAAGTAGTATTGGCCTATTCAGGCGGTCTGGATACATCGGTCATTTTGAAATGGTTACAAGATGTTTATGACTGTGAAGTGGTGACATTTACCGCTGATGTCGGTCAAGGTGAAGAATTAGAGCCTGCTAGAGCGAAAGCCACCGCAGCGGGTATCAAAGAAATTTATATTGATGATTTGCGTGAAGAATTTGCCCGCGACTTTATCTTTCCAATGTTCCGCGCTAACACCATTTACGAAGGCGAATATTTATTGGGCACCTCAATTGCCCGTCCTTTAATCGCCAAACGCTTGATTGAAATTGCCAACGAAACTGGCGCTGATGCGATTTCGCACGGTGCAACCGGTAAAGGTAATGACCAAGTGCGTTTTGAATTAGGCGCTTATGCTTTGCGCCCTGATATTAAAGTCATCGCGCCTTGGCGTGAGTGGGATTTGAACTCCAGACAAAAACTGCTGGATTATGCTGAGAAGCATGGCATTGCTGTCGAAATGAAAAAAGGCAAAACCTCGCCTTATTCAATGGACGCTAACTCGTTGCACATTTCTTACGAAGGCCGCATTTTGGAAAATCCTTGGACAGAGCCAGAAGAAGATATGTGGCGCTGGACAGTATCACCAGAAAACGCACCAGACCAAGCCACTTACATTGAATTGACTTACAAAAACGGTGACATCGTGGCGATTGATGATGTGCCACACACACCGCATCAAGTCATGGAAAAATTGAACAAAGTTGCTGGCGCTAACGGTATCGGTCGTTTGGACATCGTTGAAAACCGTTATGTTGGTATGAAGTCCAGAGGTTGCTACGAAACCCCAGCCGGTACTGTGATGTTAAAAGGTCATAGAGCCATCGAATCGTTGACTTTAGATCGTGAAGTGGCGCATTTAAAAGATGAATTAATGCCACGCTATGCGTCATTGATTTACAACGGCTACTGGTGGAGCCCAGAGCGTGAAATGTTGCAAACTATGATCGACGCGTCACAGGTCAATGTAAACGGTAAAGTCCGTTTGAAATTGTACAAAGGCAATGTAATTGTTGTCGGTCGTGAGTCGGCTGATAACAGCTTGTTCGACGAAAACATCGCCACTTTTGAAGAAGACGGCGGCGCTTACAACCAAAAAGACGCAGAAGGCTTTATTAAGTTAAACGCTTTGCGGATGCGGATTGCGGCGAAAAAGCGTATGAAGTAAGTGATTGAAGGCTAACGTGTTGGGTACGGCTAACACCGAACCCAACTGGCGCTATTGTCAAAAGAGGTTTTAAGCTTATTTATCGGAGTATATATGGCGAGACCCGTTAAAGATACACCGGTTTTAACCGGAAAAGATGCCCGTGAATTTGATGCGTGGTTGGCAACCAATCAAGATAAGAAAATATCTGAAGCTAAAAAAGCAAAGATTCTTGCAGCTGGCAAAAAATTCAAATTATTGAATGTCTGATTTCAATATACGCAGGCTTGAAGCTGATGAGCAAAGGCCGTCATTTGATTGTGGTGATGCTGATTTAAACGAATTTTACGCAGTCGATTCAATCCACAACGCACAGAATTTATTGTCTGTAACCTATGTCGTTGAGCGAGACAGCGAAGTGATCGCTTTTTTCAGTTTGTCTAATGACAGTATTCGAAAAGAAAAACTTAAGCAGGATATGCTTCAGCGTGTTGCTCAGGCTATGAGGCTAAAGCAAAAAAGTTATGCATCGTTGCCCGCTGTAAAGATAGGAAGATTAGCGACTAGCAGGCTTTCACAGGGACAAGGCGTAGGCAGCGAGGTTGTTGACTATATCAAATTTTGGTTTACTACTGGCAACAAGACGGGTTGTAGATTTATTGTTGTCGATGCTTATAACAATCCAAAAACAATAAGTTTTTACGAAAAAAATGATTTTTCGTTTCTACAGCATTCAGATGCCAATAAAAATACGCGGCTAATGTTTTTTGACTTGAAGATGGTTTGATTATCAAACGCTATTAATTCAATAAGTGACCAGCAATAATTTAACGGGTATTTAGCGTAGGAGCGGCTTTAGCCGCGAAGGCTTTCAATCGCGGCTAAAGCCGCTCCTACAGCGATTAACCAGTCTTTATCACCCGCTTATTTATTGCTAAACGCTTAGATAAATCAACGCCAGATGATCAGATTATCGAAAATATCTTGAGGAAAAAATATTTGTGAAGGTTTTGTTCGATACAAATACCGTTTTAGTTCAATAGGTGTCAACAGCAACCCAAAACTGACCCACCTACCCCCCAAAATAACAATCTAAAATTGACCCACCCAATCAGTAAGGTTATTCCACTAATTGCCCATCTGATTTAGTCACAGGCGCAATACCCGCGGCGATTTTGCCTTTCAAACGATAGCTGTTACCGGTAATCTGAACAATATGCGCATGGTGCAACAACCGATCCAACAAAGCCGCCGTCAAGGTCTAATCATCGGCAAATGCAGTCGCCCACTGCGAAAAAGGCAAATTGCTGGTGACAATCACACTGCCGGTTTCATAACGCTTGGCAATCACATTAAAAAACAGATTCGCCTCAGCCCGACCGAAC
>JBEGMT010000112.1:0-2966 GCA_041182925.1 Pseudomonadota bacterium
ACTCATTTCCTTGCATCAACATAATGAGGAAAAAGCTTCGCAAAGCTTGGTTGAGCGAATGCTAGCCGGTGAATCAATTGCTTTAGTCTCCGATGCAGGCACTCCGTTGTTAAGCGACCCTGGATTACCTTTAGTTCAACTTGCAAAACAACAATCGATTGATGTCTCCCCTATTCCGGGCGCTTGCGCTTTGATTGCAGCATTATCTGCTTCTGGGATGGCTTTGAGCCGTTTTACCTTTGAAGGTTTTCTACCTCGCACCTCGTCAGCACGTAAAAGTTTTTTTCAGGAAAAATTACACGATTCATCAACTTGGGCATTTTACGAGTCCAGCCATCGCATCCAAGCCGCCTTAGAAGATATGTCAACCGTTTTCCCCGCTGACCATCAAATCGTGATTGCCCGCGAAATCACCAAGTTACATGAAACGATAGTAAAAGACAGTCTGGCAAATTTACTACTACGGGTTCAAAACGAAGAAAACATGCGTAAAGGCGAATTTGTAGTGATTGTGGATGGCATCACCTCTACCGATAAGAATCAAGACGTTAGCGATGAAGAACTGCGAGTTTTAAATTTATTGTTAAAACAATGTTCAATCAAAACAGCAGTAGCCTTAGCGGTTGAAATTACCGGTCAACGTAAGAAGCTTCTTTATCAAGCAGCCTTGGATATAAACACGCAAGCTTAAAATTGATTTATTGATTATTACCCTCAGTAACAATCACACCAATACCATTTCTAACCAATAATTCTTTAATCGTCGATAAGCTAGAAGGATTATCATAAGGCCCAAGCTTAACTCGGTACCACATTACATTACCGACCTTGGCAGCTTCGACTCGCGACTCAATGCCCAGTTTAGCCAATTTAGCTTTATGACGCTCTGCCTCCGAAATTTCACGAAAAGAACCCGCTTGCATCATATATTTAGCAGTTTTATTTTTACCAACCAACTCTTCACGGACTCGAGTTTTGATTTCAAAATCAGGCACAACCACTTCGGCTTGTGGCAAAATCGTGAAGAAATCGAAATGAGGTTCTTCAGGCTCTACAGCAGCGGTCACTGCAGTTTGATCAACTTTCTTCTCAGACTCAGCAGGAATCGACTGCTTTACAGCAATCTCTTGTTTAACTTTGTCTTCTACTGGTTTGGTAAATAATTCAGGCTTACCGGCCATCAATTCTTTCACCATGTCGGTAATCATATTCAGCCCTAATACAAAAACCACCAACAACACCGCTACCAATAACAAGCGCCAAAAACTACCTGAAGACTTTCTTTTAGGCGGTCTGCGACTATTGTTACTATAGCTAGGTTTATTTACACGGTGTTTATAATCTCTGGCCATTTACATCGTTTCAGGTGTATTGATTTTAAGTAACGTTAAAGCATTGACTAACACTTGCTTAACCGCACAAATCAGATTCAAACGCGCATTGCATAACCTGTCATCATCAACCAAGAATTGATGCGCGTTGTAATAAGTATGAAATTGAGTCGCTAATTCACGTAAATAATGAATCAATTGATGGGGTTCGTAATAAACCGCAGCACGTTCCAAGATTTCTGGATATTTAGATAAGGTAGTTAAAAGAGCAGCTTCTTGCTCTTCAACTAATAAATTCAGATTTTCAAAGCCTAATTGAATATCACGCTGACGGGCTTTTTCATCCAATTGACGTAATACGCTACAAACGCGAGCGTGAGCGTATTGAACGTAATAAACCGGATTTTCGTTGCTTTTTGAAGTCGCCAGTTTTAAATCAAAATCCATGTGTTGCTCGGATTTACGCATCACATAGAAAAATCGACAAGCATCAGTACCCACTTCGCTACGCAATTGTCTTAAAGTGACAAACTCACCAGACCGGGTCGACATTTGCACTTTTTCATCGCCGCGATATAACACCGCGAATTGCACTAACAACACTTTTAATTTGGAATCATCAGCACCCAAAGCCTGCATCGCTGCTTTTACACGCGGAATATAGCCGTGGTGATCAGCACCCCAAATATTAACGATTTGATCAAAACCGCGATCCAACTTATTCATGTGATAAGCAATATCGGAAGCAAAATAAGTGCTTTGCCCGTTATCGCGAATCACTACACGGTCTTTTTCATCACCCAAACGACTAGAAGCAAACCAAGTTGCGCCTTCTTGTTTATACAAGAAACCCGCTTCATCTAAACGTTTTAACGCCTGTTGAATTGAGCCATCATCCATTAACAAGCGCTCAGAAAACCAGTGTTGGTAGCTAACGCCAAACTCGGCTAAATCATCTTTGATGTCGGCCAAAATTTCATCCAAACCCGCTTGGAATACTTGATTGTAATTGTCTTTTCCTAACAAGGTTTTGGCGCGATCAATTAAGGCATCAATATGCTTTTCTTTGTCGCCACCTTGCGGCTCATCAGCAGGTATATCGGCAAAGATTTGTTCTGCGGCGTGGCGATATAAATCACCGGCTTGTTGATGCAAATTAGCGGAAATATCCCGCACATATTCGCCACGGTAACCATTGCTGGGGAAAGTAAACACTTCACCACAGGCTTCTAAATAACGTAACCAAACACTGGTAGCCAGAATATCCATCTGACGACCGGCGTCGTTAACGTAATATTCGCGCTCAACCGTAAATCCAGCCGCATCTAATAAATCGGCAACCGCCGAACCATACGCCGCGCCACGACCATGACCAACATGCAACGGGCCGGTTGGATTAGCTGAAACGAACTCGACTTGCACCCGCTTACCTGCACCGATTTGGCTTTTACCAAACTCAGCGCCAGCATCATGAATTTGCTTAACAATTTGAAACTGGGTATCAGGATTGATGAAGAAATTAATGAAGCCAGGGCCAGCAATCTCAACTTTAGTAATTGCGGCATCGCTTGCTAGTTCAGCGACGATTTTTTCCGCTAATTGACGCGGATTTAATTTGGCGGGTTTAGCCAACAA
>JBEGMT010000113.1:0-4275 GCA_041182925.1 Pseudomonadota bacterium
TGTTGGCGTTCTTGCAAAACCGCATTGGCAAACGCTCGGTAGCCGCTGGTAATCAAGGTTTGCAATAAAGGATGTTGTGGTTGACGGGTTTGCAAAATCACTCGGCCTTGCTTATCGGCGCGCCCTGCTCGTCCTGCCACTTGCACAATCATTTGCGCCAATTTCTCGCCGCTGCGGTAATCAATACTAAACAAGCCACTATCAATATCCAAAATCGCCACCAACGTCACCGATGGAAAATGATGACCTTTAGCCAACATTTGCGTCCCTAAAATAATGTCAGCTTCACCGTTATTAATTTGCTGGAGATAATTTTCCAACGCGCCTTTGCGCTGAGTGCTATCCCTGTCTAAACGAATCACGGTTTTATCGGCAAACAAGCTGGTTAACACCTGTTCAATCCGTTCAGTGCCCATCCCCAAGGCTTGCAATTCGCCAATTTTACAAGCGGGGCATTGTCTCAACAGAGCCTGTTCGCTGCCGCAATGATGACAACGTAATAAAGCATCGGCGGCGTGAATCACTAAATTGGCATCACAACGCTGACAACGCGATACCCAGCCACAACCATGACAAATCTGCACCGGCGCAAAACCACGCCGATTTAAAAACAGCAAAACCTGCTGACCTTTATCTAAAGTGTTACGAATCGCGCTAATTAATTGTTCCGACAAACCGCCCAACATTCGCTTATTGCGAATATCCAGTAATTGAAACACTGGCTCGACAGCATTACCGGCCCGGGTCGGCAAGTGTAACCATTGGTAACGTTGACGCTCGACATTCAACAAGCTTTCCAAAGAAGGCGTTGCCGAGCCTAAAACTACCGGAATCCCTAGATTTTTCGCCCTAGCAATCGCCACATCACGCGCTGAAAACCGGAAACCTTCTTGCTGTTTAAACGAGTTGTCGTGCTCCTCATCCAAAATCATCAAACCCGGCCTTGCCAAGGGTGTGAACAACGCCGAACGAGTACCCAACATAATCGCCGCTCTGCCTTGCTGCATTTGTAGCCAAGCATTTAAGCGCTGGTTGTCGGTGAGTTTGGAATGAAAGGTAACGATGGGTACCGCAAAACGCTGTCGAAACCGATTTTCCAGCTGCGGAGTTAACGTGATTTCAGGCAATAACACCAGCACCTGTGAACCTTGTTCAAGTGAAGCAGCGATGGCTTGCATATAAACTTCGGTTTTGCCGCTACCGGTGACACCTTCTAATAAAGCGACATTAAAATTGCCAAGACTAGCGATAATTGCCTCAATCGCGGCTTGTTGCTCGGCGTTGGCTAATAAAGGCTGATTAATCACCAAGCTTGTCGGTTCGAGAATCGTATTTTGCTGCTCTGTCAGCAAACCTTTATCCAACAAGGCTTTCAATGCTGCTTTATCAGCAATTAACTCCGATGCACCGACGCTGCGATTTTGACTTTGAAACAAAGCCAACAAGGCTTGTTGTTTAAAGGCCCGTTTCAATTTTTCCAAAGGCATTCGTTGGCCGCTTGCAGTCAAGCTATAAAAGCGTTCTTGGTCTAATTGCGCCGGCTTGCCCTGTCTTAACGATACCGGAAACGCAGTTGCTAATACTTCGCCAAGCGGATGATGGTAATAACGACTAGCCCAAATCAATAACTGCATATCTTGAGCAGATAACAGCGATTCTGAATCCAGAATTTCTGACACCGATTTCAGTTTAGCCAATTCAAAATCAGTACTGGATTTAACCGCCAACAACACCGCCACTTTTTGCCGATTAGCAAACGGCACTAATATCCGCATACCGGGTGAAAAATCTGCGGCTGTGCTACCTGCGGGGGCAAGATAATCAAACACTCGATCAATCGGCATCGGTAAAGCCAATTCTAAAATCACGGCAGGTAATGTGTCTGAATTAGCCATACAAGTTGAAATATTTTTGACAAAAGTGCGCTATCTGATTGCTAATCATGAGAAATTTAAGTTATCCACAAAAACTGTGGATAACTCTGTGGATAGTAATGGGAAAAACTCGCTTAGTGTCGGTTTTTATTGTAATTTTGTTAAATTGATCAAAATTAAAGCAATTTTTTATACATTTAAAATCAATAGCTTAGATAAAAAATTAAACCCTATTAAAGGGAAAATCTATTTTTCAACCAGCTGGGGTAGTTCTCACCACTTTTGTGCATAAGTTGCTGAATGCTTGTTTGCTTTGGTGCAGAAATTTCGATTGTTTAAGACCGCTTAGCCAATCCACAGAAAATCGCCCACCCCATCAATCCTAGAAAGGCAATCAAAGCCCAAGACGGAATAGCCAAGCCTAACAAAGTCCAATCGACTTTTGCACATTCACCAGTCCCTGTCAGCATCAATTTAATCGTCTCAGCTAAAGGAAAATGCTGAAACACATATTCAAGACCGGGACTACATTCTGGCACCTCTTCAGGCGGCAAATGTTGTAACCAAACATGACGCGCCGAAACGCTCGCACCAACTAAAGCAGCAATCGCAGCCAATATCGCATACCACCGAGCGCCGCGATTATGAATAGCGGCAATTAAAAATATCAAACCGGTTGCCATAAACGCTAAGCGCTGCGAAATACACAAAGGGCAAGGCTCTAATTGCTCTACAAATTGTAAATAAGCACCAACAGCCAATAACAATCCACAAGCTAAAAAGCCTGACAAGAATCCAATACGAGGGCTAATGTTTACTAAATTCATTTTCGACTTCCTTTTTAAATGCTCTAATTTCCCGCGAAGGGCCTAAAATAACCAAAATATCGCCAACGTTTAAGCGTCGATCGCCGTCTTCTACAACAAAATTTAATTGTTCGCTAATTTGCTTGTTAACAATACCAATTAAAATCAAATTATACTGTGCATTTAATTGCAATTGACTCGCATAAGTATTAGCAAGATAACTATTTTCTGGAATTACGACTTCGGCTAAATTCAAATCATGCCGACCAAAAACCGTATGATCGAAAATATTAGTAATATCTGGTCTTTTTAAAATATCATGAATTTTACGACCACAAATTTCATAGGGGTCGATAATTTTATTCGCCCCTGCAACACGCAATTTTTCTGCTGATTCAGGTGTTTCAACAATAGCTATAATATTCAGGTCTTTATCCAATGCTCTAGCTGATAATGTTAAAAACACATTTTCAGAATCTTCTTCAAAAAAACAAAACAAGGTATCAATACTCGAACCGATACCAACCGAGCGTAAATCATCATCGTCACGAAAATCGATATTAGCGACTTGAAAACCATCTTCAACGGCTAATTCAATATGTTCGGCAACATGATCAATCACAATGATTTGATACTGTTGCTTATCCAAGCGACTGACAACTTCAACCGACAGGCGGTTATAACCAAACACAGCGACCTGTTTCATAGCGCATTCCTTGCTAATAAGCGATGCCGTTCAATTTGGTCGCGAAAATGATCAATGCCATATTTGCGCCCCAAAATCACTAAAATATCTTCATTCCTTAAAATGAATTTCGGCTCTGGATTAAAATAAAAGTGTTGCTGCTTAACTTGATATTTATTTTTGTGCTTAAAATGGATTGGATTAGCACTAATCACCCCAATTAAACTTAATTTTTTATCACTTAACGCTAATTTAGAAATCGGTTGATTATCTAAACATGAGCCTTCGCTAACCAAAACCGTTTCCATAACAATATCAGCCTGATTTTGCAAAATCCCTGAAATCGCTTCAAATGCCACTGGCTGGCCTAAAAATTCTGCCGCCAATAAGCCGGCAATTTCAAACGGCCTAATCACATGATCGGCACCGGCTTGATAAAGCTTACTGACATTATCATGGCGATTAGTTCTAGAAATAATACGAATATTTTTGTTCAGATTGCGACTGGTTAAGGTGACATAAACATTGGTTACATCATCGCCAGTGACACATAAAATTGCAGTAGCACCGCGACAAATCCCCGCACTCAGCAATACTTCATTTTTGCTAGCGTCATTTTGTATCGATAAATAACCATCGCGTTTAGCTAATTCAACATTAGGGGCTTTTTTATCAATAATAATAAATTTCTGACCATCATTACTTAATTGTCTGGCAACCTCTTGCCCAACGCGCCCATAACCACAAATAATAATAAAACGTTTATAGCGCTCTAATTCTGAATAAACCCGATTTTCACGCAAAACCGGCATTTTATCGTTAAAAGCAGCAATTAAGATTGAGGTAAAAAATGACAAAATCCCTAAGCTGGTGAGAATCAATAAAATCGTTACTAGCCGACCACCAATTG
>JBEGMT010000114.1:0-2502 GCA_041182925.1 Pseudomonadota bacterium
TTCCTTAGGTAAGTCCGCCAATTGCGTTTGATTAGATATAAAAACCGCGCGTCTAAGCCGAGCAATATCTTTGCCAACCATTAAACTCACTTGTCGACTAGCGTATAAGGCATCAGCACAAATTTTGTCGCATTGCTGCTTAACAATATTGATCATCACCCAATGCCCTTTCAGCTCTTTCAAGTTTTCAGTGGTGAAATTATCAGCACCTGAAAATTGCTCGGCTTCAGTTGTGGTCGGCGGTGTAATTAGTTCACCATTGTTGGTGCCTAATTTAACGGTGTCTGGGTTAGCGGCAAGATACCAAGCTATCCCAAATGGAATAATCGACATCGCAAATACCACGATGATAGTGATGCGATTTTTTTTATGCTGAGTGTTCACGGCGTTTTTTTGTACTAATCCAAATAAATAGACCGGTTAAGGTCGCGGCTAATCCGAACCATTGTACTGCATAGGCTTGATGTTTTTCAGGCGGGATTGTTGCTTGAGTGCGCCAATCTCTGACAAACCCTGCTGTTTGATCATCATCTAACTCAATTTGGAAGTCATAAACTGGGTAGGCTAATTTGGCAGATAGCACTTGGCTATCGACAAATTGCACCACTGCAGGCCAAGTTTCAGTTGGTATTTCGCCGCCGGCCAATTTATAACCGACTGCGGGAAATTGATTGATTCTGCCTTTAATAGCAACGATTTCAGTTCCGGTTGAGACATCTGGCAATTGTTGACGATTAGCGGTTAATGGCACCCAACCGCGATTAACCAACACCGCTTGGTCTTGTTTATCCAATATAAAGGGCGTGAGTACAAAATAACCGGGTTTACCAGCGACGATTTGGTTGTCAATTAAAAATGAATGCGCGGCATCATAATAGCCGGTCATTTCAGCGGATTGATAGCGTTCACCAGTTGCTGATTGATTGAGATTGATGGTTGGCGCTTGCTGACCGGCTTGTTGTTGCGCCAAAAATTCACGTTTTTGGTCAGCGCGATTTAATTGCCAGCAACCTAAGCTAATTAGGCCGTTAAGCAACACCAAATAAAGGCTAAATGCCCAGAGTTTGGTTCTAAATTCAAAACCTAAAACTTCAATTTTCATTTTATATTCACATTTGTTGCAAACCCAAGCTTGGCAATAGCTGCTTAATCATTGAGAATTAGGCTTCTCTTCTTGTTAAACAAACACCATGCTTATCAAAACTATCGCTACTGTTGCTTTTATAGCCATTATCGCCAGCCTTGGCACTGCTTTATTTAATCTGGTTCGAAGTAAGGACCCTGAGCATTCTCGGAAAACCCTTCGTGCGCTGACTGTTCGTATCAGCCTATCTTTGCTGTTACTGATCGGTTTGATTGCAGCTTATAGTGCTGGCATTTTTCAACCTCAAGGCATAGGTGCTCGAATCGAACAAATTCGTGCTAATCAAGCTCAAACGGCAGCTGAAAACTCACCAACAACAAGCCCATAGATAAAAAAAAAGCGCGTACTATTGAAAGCACGCGCTTTTTTATCAATCAATTTGGTTACATCAAGTAAACAAAAATAAATAAGCCCAACCACACTACGTCAACGAAGTGCCAATACCAAGCTGCCGCTTCGAAGGCAAAATGGTTTTCAGGAGTGAAATGACCTTTCCAACTTCTAAACATCACCACTGACAAAATAATCGCACCAACGCAAACGTGGAAACCGTGAAAACCGGTCAACATGAAGAAAGTTGAGCCATAGATACCAGAACCTAAAGTCAAACCCATTTCAGTATAGGCTTCATGATATTCCATAGCTTGGCAAGCAACAAACAAAAAGCCCAAACCAACAGTTGCGGCTAAACCTTTAATTAATTGTTGGCGATTTTTAGCCAGCAAACCATGGTGCGCCCAAGTGCAAGTTACACCACTCGTTAATAGCAACAAAGTGTTCAATAGTGGCAAACCAAATGCACCCATCGGTTCAAAGTGACCACCCACATTACCTGGACCGTTAGTAGGCCAAATTGCTTCAAATGCTGGCCACAAAGTTGTATGAGTTGAACGACCAGGGCCGGTTAACTCAATTTCACCTAAAGCCGGAATTGAGATGTTACGGGCGTACCATAAAGCACCGAAGAATACGGCAAAAAACATGACTTCTGAGAAAATGAACCACATCATACCCATGCGGTAAGAAATACCGACACCGTGGTTATACATACCCGATTCACTTTCGGTTGCTTGTAATGAAAACCAAGCGCCCAGCATCAAAATAAACACACTGAAACCGGTTAGCATCATGCCAGAACCGATTGATGAACCGTTTAAATAGTTGGCAAAACCAGCCAGCATAATCATTAAGCCACCGGTTGCTAGTACCGGCCATACCGCCTTATGCGGAATGTAATAAGCTGTGTTTGTAGACATGACCTTAACCCCTGTTAATTTTCTGTGATGTTAGTTCTATCAAAAAATGTATAAGACAATGTAATGGTTTTATAGCGCTCTGGAAGCTTAGGGTTCACTGCA
>JBEGMT010000115.1:0-2641 GCA_041182925.1 Pseudomonadota bacterium
GGAAAAGGAATTCCGTTTGACCACTTGGAAGCACGTTTGAAACAAGACACCAACCACGAAATCAAAGCGGTTTTGGCGACTTACAACGAAACTTCAACTGGCGTTACCAGTAGCATCCCAGGCATCCGTGGTGCATTAGACGCGGCTAACCACCCTGCTCTATTGTTCGTTGACGGCGTTAGCGCGATTGCCAGTATCGAATTCCGTATGGACGATTGGGGCGTTGACGGCGCAATCAGTGGCTCACAAAAAGGCTTTATGTTGCCTGCTGGTTTAGCAATTTTGGCCTTCAGCCAAAAAGCCTTGAAAGCGACCGAAACCTCAACTTCACGCCGCGCATTCTTGTCATTACAAGACCAAATCAACTCCAACAAAGACGGTTACACACCTTACACACCTTCAACACCAATGTTGCACGGCCTACGCGCGTCTTTGGACTTGCTGTTAGATGAAGGTATGGACAACGTTTACGCCCGTCACCACCGTTTAGGCGAAGGTGTTCGTCGAGCGGTTGCTGCATGGGGCTTGAAAATCTGCGCTGAAGCAGGCGTTGAATCAGACACCGTTACCGCAATTGTGGTACCAGAAGGTAAAGACGCTCGCGATGTCATCAGCATCGCTTTCAATAAATACAATATTTCATTGGGCGCTGGTTTAAGCATCTTGTCAGGCAAAGTCTTCCGTATCGGCCACATCGGCGATATGAACGACGTGTCTTTGTTAGGCGCGATTGCTGGCGTAGAAATGGCGTTATTAGATAGCGGCATTAACATCACTGCCGGTAGCGGTGTAGCTGCTGCGCTAGAGTACTACCGTTCAACTGCAAATTAATTTGCACGCTTGATTAACTGGGTAGCGCAACCGCGTTACCCAGCTTTTAGCCCTCACCAATATTCCTCGCATTTCACGGTATGATTGACCTCAACAGTTAACAACCCAAGGATGCTCAAATGACTAGCCAACACGACGAAAACTACTGGCGCGAAAAACTGACGCCCGAACAATTCCACGTCTGCCGCCAAAAAGGCACCGAGCCACCCTTCACCGGCAAATACACCGATTGCACCAAAACCGGCACTTATCATTGCGTCTGTTGCGGTTATCCTTTATTTGCTTCGGAAAGCAAGTTTCACTCCGGCTGCGGCTGGCCGAGTTTCTTTGTGCCACTCAATGCCAACAGTCTGGATGAACATCAAGACCTTAGCCACGGTATGCGCAGAGTTGAAGTCACCTGCCAATCTTGTGGCGCCCATTTAGGCCACGTTTTTACTGACGGCCCCGAACCGACTGGCTTACGCTATTGTATCAATTCCGTCGCTATCGATTTACAAGAGAAACCATGAACTCACAGCAACCAGTCACCGATTTACTGAATTTCATCGATTGCAGCCCTAGCCCTTGGCACGCGGTAGCCACTATTGAACACCGCTTGCAAAATCAAGGCTTTCAACGCTTGTTAGAAGCCGACACTTGGTCACTGGCCAGCAATGGTCGTTACTATGTGATTCGTGATGATTCGTCGATTGTTGCTTTTGTGGTCGGCACTAAAGCCCTGCCGGAATCGGGTTTTAAAATTATCGGTGCCCATACCGACTCACCGGGCTTAAGAGTCAAGCCTCACCCAGTAGTCGCTGGCGATCAATTAGTGCGCTTGGCGGTAGAAATCTATGGCGGGCCGATTTTAGCCACCTTCACCGACCGCGATTTAAGCTTAGCCGGACGTGTCGCCTATCGCCAAGCCGATGGCAGTATTGCCAGCCGCTTAGTCTGTTTTCCGCAAGCTTTGCTACGGTTACCGAACTTAGCGATACACATGAACCGCGCGGTCAACGAAGACGGTTTAAAGCTGAATAAACAAACTGATTTAGCCGCGATTTTGTCAGCAACTCAGCAACAATTACCCGCCAGCGATTTTGAAAGCCTGTTAGCCAAACAAGCCGATCTTGAAGCCGAACAGATTTTGAGCTGGGAATTAAACATTTATGACACCCAAAAAGGCAGCTTTTGGGGCGCGAATCAAGAGTTTTATTCCAACAGCCAATTGGACAATCTCGCCTCCTGCCATGCCGGTTTAAGTGCCTTGTTAGAACCAGCCAGCTTAAACAGCGGTAATACTTTAGTCTGCGCCTTATTCGATCACGAAGAAGTCGGCAGCGAAAGCTGCAAAGGTGCAGCGGGCAGTTTCTTGCCGGATGTCTTGCAGCGCATCGCCAATAGCCAAGCACTCAACCACGACCAATATCAGCGCACACTCGCCAATAGCTTCATGGTCAGCGCTGACATGGCTCACGCCTATCACCCAAGCTATCCAGCGGCTTACGAACCGAATCATAAAATCGTCATTAACCAAGGGCCGGTGATTAAAATCAACGCCAACCATCGCTACGCTTCAGAATGCTTATCGGAAGCGCAATTTATGGCTTATTGCCAACAAGCCGATGTACCGTTTCAAAAATACGCCCATCGCGGTGATTTAGCCTGCGGCAGCACCATTGGGCCGATTAGCGCCAGCAAACTGGGCATACGCACCGTTGATGTCGGCAATCCAATGTGGGCCATGCACAGCATTCGTGAAAGCGCTGGAGTTATGGACCATGGCTTTATGATTAAGGCTTTGGCTAGTTTTTTTAAACATTAAGGT
>JBEGMT010000116.1:0-7217 GCA_041182925.1 Pseudomonadota bacterium
GGCTTAGTATTAACTGGCAGCCAAGGTTTTAAAGTGCGGGTGCAAGCAGCGTTGGAAGATGTGTCGGTGGTCGAATGCGATGATGCTTTATTGTTCGCTCGCGCTTGTTACCACTTGGGTAATCGTCATGTCGCTTTGCAGATTTTGCCCAATCAATTGCGCTATCTCAGCGATCATGTGCTGGATCAAATGCTGGTCGGTTTAGGCTTGACGGTCAATCATCAACAATTAGCTTTTGAACCGGAAGCTGGCGCTTATCACGGTCATGGCCACTGATTTAGCCTTATTAAGGCTGTTGCAATTGGTCAGCCCCGGCCTACCAATTGGCATGTACAGCTATTCACAAGGCTTGGAACGGGCGGTCGATGATGGCTGGATTCGTGATGCTGATGACTGCGAAGCCTGGCTGCATGGCGTGTTAAATCAAGCGCTGGGCTTAACTGATGCCCCGATTCTAGCGCGTTTGTACGATGCTTGGGCTGAACAAAACTTAAGCCAAGTCGAATACTGGAGCCAATACCTGATCGCTTGCCGCGAAACCGCAGAATTGCGTAGCGAAGATCGACAAACCGGACAAGCGTTGGCGCGGTTGCTGATTAAATTAGAAATGCCCGACGCACAAGTTTGGTTACGCCATAGTGATACGACCTTAGCGACTTTATTCAGCTTGGCGGCGGTCAATTGGCAAATCAATAAATCGGCTGCTTTGAGTGGTTATTTATGGGGTTGGCTAGAAAACCAAGTGTTATGCGCGGTGAAACTGGTGCCCTTAGGCCAAGTTGCCGGCCAACAATTACTCAGCGCACTCGCCGAGCAAATCCCAGCTTTGGTTGAACAAGCATTGCAATTAACTGATCAACAAATTGGCGGCAGCACGTTTGGTTTAGCTTTAGCCAGCAGCCGCCATGAAATGCAATATTCACGATTATTCCGCTCTTAACTGGGTGTACAAAAGCTCCCGTCTGCCGCCGAGCACCGAAGCTTTTGCGAGGAATAGCCCGTTAGGGTCGCCGCATGGATGCGGCGAGTTGGCAAAGGGGCAGGAAGCCCCTTTTGCCAACCCCACGCAAAAGCTTCGGAGCGCAGGATGCAAGCGGCGGTTGGGTGGTCTTTTCTTTGGATACTTTCTTTTGGCCAAACAAAAGAAAGTATCTCGCTTGTCGGTGCGAGAACCGACATTAAAATGGCCTCGCAACGCGAAACTTTCTAAAAACTGAAATCACTGTCAACGCTTGATAGCGTTGTATAACATCAGAGAGTAACAACAATGACTAAAAAACCTGTCCTAAGAGTCGGTATCGGCGGCCCCGTCGGTTCTGGAAAAACCGCCTTGGTTGATGCTTTATGCAAAAAAATGCGCGACCAATATCAGCTTGGCGTGGTTACCAATGACATTTACACCCGCGAAGATCAACAATTTTTAATCCGCAGCCAAGCTTTGGCAGAAGATAGAATTTTGGGCGTCGAAACCGGCGGCTGTCCGCATACGGCAATCCGCGAAGATGCCTCTATGAATTTAGCTGCGGTCGATGAACTCTGCGAACGCTGGCCGGATTTGGACTTTATTATGGTGGAAAGCGGCGGCGACAACCTCAGTGCTACTTTTAGCCCTGAATTAGCCGATTTAACCATTTATGTCATTGATGTTTCAGCCGGTGACAAAATCCCTCGTAAAGGCGGCCCAGGGATTACCCGCTCTGATTTGCTGGTGATTAATAAAATCGATTTAGCGCCTTATGTCGGTGCTTCGCTGGAAGTGATGGACAGGGATGCCAAGAAAATGCGCGGTGAAAGACCGTTTGTGTTTACCAATATTAAAACTGGGCATGGTTTGGAGGCGGTGGCGAATTTTATTATTGAGCAAGGGATGTTGGATAAATAAATCCGTATTCTCTCACCGAGACTTAATATTGATGCAAATGCTGAAAATCAGCCAAGGTATCAATATCGAGCTCTGCTTCTGGCAACGAGATTCTGATTAAGTCGGTTTGATGTTTGATCAACACCGACTTGGCACCTTTGTCGCCTTCTAGCATCAATAACTGATTAAAATAACTGGCCGGAAAAATAGCCGGCACCCCGATTGATTGGTGGTATTCGCTGGCAACAATCTGCTCGGGTGAGGCTTGCCAAGCGCTGACTAAGCGTTGTAAATGGACATCGGTAATCAAGGGTTGATCGCATAACATCAGCATCACGGCGGTCGCTGAATCTGGCAAAGCCCGAATCGCAGCTCGGATTGATGACGCCATACCGGTTTGCCAGTCGGGATTCACAATCAATGTCGCACCCGCACAATTAATCGTCGATTGAATCAATTCGGCTTCAGCACCCAACACCACGACAACCCTATCCTTAAAAACCCTGCTGGCATTAATCAAAGCATGTGCTAGTAAAGTGCGGTTTTGCCATTCTAATAACTGTTTAGGTTGGCCTAAGCGGGTCGACTGGCCTGCGGCTAAAATCACCGCATAGACTTGATCAATGGCAACCGTCATTCTCTTTCAAGCTTAATTGTTGACCATCGCGGTGATTCAATTGCGCCAAAATCCCCGTCATCATCGATAGCGCGATTTCCTCTGGCGTTTCCGCGCCAATATCCAAACCAACAGGCCCAAATACTCGCCCAGACAACTTTTCGGCATTTGCACCCAAAAATCTCAGCAAGCGGTTTTTACGATGTGCAGGCCCTAATAAACCAATAAAAGCAATCTTGCTATCACTCAGCGCTGTCAAGAAACCTGCATCGTGTTCAAGATTATGCGTCATCACCACTACCGCACTAAACCGATCCAAAACCACTTGCTGCTGGAGATTGTCGGGGGTGGCTAACGATAATTGATCGGCTGGTAAAAAAGACGGTTCAACCAGATAAGCCGGTCGATAATCAACCACACTCACCCACCAACCCAAGCTTTTGGCAATTTGTAACAATGGTACGGCATCAGGTCCAGCCCCCAAAATCAGCAATTTTAACGGCGGCTGTATCGTTTGATAAAACAGCTGAATCCGTTGTCCATCGAGTTCAAACGACTGTATTGATGGCTTGCTGAACGCGAGTTTTTGCAAGGCATGACTTAACCGACCATCTTGCGCTGCCGCCCAATCAATTGTGGTGCCAATTGGATAGTCTGGATGAGCCGATTGATAAACGGTGGCTATTGACGCTGAAGTATCAGTTGCAGCAACCTCAGCGAAATAATTCAAAGGACTAAAATTGTGATCCGCGTCTAATCGTTGCAGCAAAATTGTCAATGCACCGTTGCAACCTAAGCCCAAGCCCCATACCAGCTCTTCTTGAGTACGCATGTCGTAAAACACGATTTTGCTTTGGCCGGTTGCCAATACTGAACGGGCTTGCTCAATCAAATCTCGCTCAAAACAACCACCGCCTAACAAACCAATCAATTTATCTTGCTGGGTAATCACCATTCTGGCGCCAGCCTTTTGATAAGTAGAGCCGATCGTTTCGATAATGGTGGCTAATACTGCCAGTTGTGTTTGTTGTTTAAGTTGCTGGTAAGCATCGACTAAGTGCTTGGTTTTATTGGACATGCTTACTCTAACAATTAATTAATATTTACGACTTTAAGAGCAGCTGTTACTAAAAAAATTAACAGTCTCACACCTTGCTCTCGATCTTGAATAATTTTAATTTGGGACAATCAATTCAGATTTTAAATCAAACGTCTTTTTAATCCGTGCTTTGACATGATTGGCTTCTTGCCTAGATTGAAAAGGACCGGCAATCACGGCAAATTTTTTTTGCTTAGGCAAACTACGCACCGGAATTGCTGGGCCCTGATGATTTAACATAGCGGTCAGTTTTTTAGCCGGATATTCATCCATCTCTTCATCTACCGATAAATACCAACGCCGATTATCAAGAATGGCTTCGACGATTGGTTGCGCTTTTAAAACAGCAGGATGCTCGAGAGCAATTTTTGTTACTGCAGGTTCCGGCAAACTTACTGCGATTGGGACGCCATCGGCTTGTTTTAAAGCTTGCTCTATTTTTTGCCAATCTAGGTTTAAGTGATAATTAGTCGCAGCGATTTTTAGACGTTTATACAAATTTTGGCGTTGGCTTTTCTGCTGCGATTTCCATTTCTCTAACGCGGGATGGGCTTCGACATATAAAACCCGGTCTTTAAACCCTAACATATAAGGCTGATGAACAATATTGACAGGGGTATTCAAATCAACTTGTGAAAACAGTAACTCAATATCTTCAGGATACATCTGGATACAACCATGACTCACTTGCATCCCTATTCCATAAGGTTTATTAGTGCCATGAATTAGATAGCCTTTAAAACCAAGATTCATGGCGTAAAGCCCCAGTGGATTATCCGGGCCACTGCGTATCACTTTCGGTAATGGTTCATTCAATAGCCGATGCTCTTCGAGAATCGATTTAGGCGCAGTCCAATCAGGTTTATAGCGTTTGCTAATCACGGTGGTTTTACCTAAAGGCGTATTCCAACCATCACGACCTATGCCAATTGGATAAGTGACAACGGTACCGGCTTGTTTGGGCGGATAGAAAAATAACCGCATATTAGCGAGATTGATAACAATCCCCTTTTTAGGCGCTTCCGGTAACAGGTATTGCAACGGCAAAATAATTCCTTGCTTATCGTTGAGCACCCAAGGGTCAACACCAGGATTGGCCATCTGAATTTCATCAAAACCCAAACCAAAATGTCGAGCAAGATCGGACAGGGTGTCGTTGGGATTTGCAGGGACATGAGCATTGATACCAAGACTGGATTGCTCATCCTGGACTTTGAAGACATGGGTTTCGACTGCAGTTGGCAAGGGCTCAAACACAGCCTCAGATTGTCGAGTAATCGGCAGCATGGTTTCGCAAGCGGTTAGACCTTGTAGCACTAAAATCGCAAAACCCACAGAATGCAGACGAGATAAAGACTTGAATCGTAATTGCATAGATGTCTTTTGATTAACATTTTTTGCATTCTAGCAGCAAAATCACGATATATTTCGATCTATTTGTTACACAAGCAATTATAAAATAAGCATTTTTCTAAATTTAATGTTCAATAGCGATTATGACCGACATAGCCAGACTTACCAATCCAGATAAGCACCGCCATACACTGCAGCACCAACATAATTAAAACCATATATATCCGGAGTCAATTCATTATTAATATTTTCACCTCGCAAATTGAGCCGTAGTTTCGGCGTAACCTGATAATTAATACTGGCATTGAGACGTGGCGCTGAATCAATTCGGACTGTATCGTTAGCTCCTACCCAAAAACCACTGCGAAATGTCATATCCACGCGCAAGCTAAGCGGCTCATTGACACGCCACTCAGTCCAGAATTGCCCTTGATGCTGCCCGCGATACGGTATTTCCAATCCAGTTTGCGGGTTGTATGCATACATAAATGTATAGCTTAAACCGCTGGTTAAAACACTATTCCAAGTGTGCTTTGTCTGTAACGCCATTCCCGAAATATCAGCGTTAATATTAGATGCTTGTATAGAGCCATTAAGAGGGGACTGTAATAACAAAATCAAATTCTCATAGCTTTGCCAATAGCCATTAATACTGATTTCGTCGTTTTTGCGTTTCCAACGCCAACCGATTTCGCCCCCAAAACTACTTTCTGGTTTCAGATTTATGCCACCAAATACCGGATGTAATAACTCATTAACCGCTGGCGGACGATAAGCTGTACCACCTTTGGCCCAAATCAACATCTCAGGATTTAGCTGCCAGCCAATACTGGCATTAAAAATAGCGTGGTTACCACCATATTGGTCATAATGATCAAAACGCACCTCGGTACTAGCCAACCAATTACCCCATTCGATCTCACTACGCAATAAAGGACTAATCAGCGTGTTGGTCAATGCAAAAAAACTAGATGGATTTACAAGACTTTGAAATGGCCGCTCGGCATACTGTTGCTGTGACTCCAGCGCCCACGTCAAACGAAAAGCGTCTTGCTGTTGCTGGTTAAACGCGAAGCGATGGGTATTTTGCCAACGACCAATCCATAACTGACTAGTTAAATTCATCGGTAACCCGCTTGAGGGCAAAGTACCGATTCGTCCAATTTGTTGATCTTGGGTAAATCCCATCCGTAACGAAGTTTCCCAATTATTAGTTAATTGATAACTGCCGTGAGTTTGGGCCACCCAGGTTTCTTGAAGATTAAATCCGTTTACATCATCCACCCAACCTCTTGTGTTATTCGGCAATCGACCTGGACCGTCCATACCCTCTCTAGTACGAACAAAATACACCGAGCTGTCTAGGCTCCCACGATTAAACTCTTTATTCCAACGCAATAGACCATTACTCATTTCAAATTTATCGCGCTCAGTGCCACCATTTTGTAATGCGGCTTGACTAACTCCTTCAAAAATATCCGAGCGTCCGGCAATCATGGTTAATTCGCCAAAATCACCACCAACACCACCGCCTAAATAGTTGCGTAATGTACCAAAACTACCACCTTCACTATGTAAAAAAGCTTTACCTGGTTTGATTTGCCGACTGGATAAGCTAATTGATCCGCCTAAGGTGCGGCTACTATCCCGTTCACCACCAAAGCCACGAGTAATTTTGAGGTTACCAAATAAATCAAGTGGGTAGTGACTAAGAGGAAAAAAGCCAATAAAACTGTTAAACAAGGGCACACCATCTAGATTAACCAACCCAGAACCACCAGCAGCGCCACGTAACTGTAAAGCCGAGGTAGTACTAGCATTAGTTTGCCCGACATTAACACCCGCTATGCTACGTAACACACCATTCAAATCGGCTTTACCAACATCGTCAAGATAATCCCGATTAAACTCGGTATCGTGTCCAAGTTGTGCTGAAACACTACGATAAGATAGGTTTTCCACTAACACTTCTGGCAACGAAACTTCCTGTTCAGTATTAGCCGCATAACTGCCGGTAGTAACTAATAATCCCCAATAGAAAAAGTATTCTGACAAACGCATAAATAATTTAATATTGGCAATCAAGCCAAAATCGACTGATGATACCGAGGAAACACTAAAAATAACGTGAATTCCAAAAATCACAGTGCTATTAGGTCACCATCCAAATCCATAATCCGAACTTGGACACGCTATTTCAAGTAATGATTTGTATATCAGTATAAATGAGATCGGGATGTATAGCTGTGCCAATCAAGGCAATTTGAACCGCTGACACTCTACCATTA
>JBEGMT010000117.1:0-3396 GCA_041182925.1 Pseudomonadota bacterium
CCAGAAACACCCAATACTGTGCAGATGTCTGCGCCAGCTGCGTAGAATGCACCAGCTTCATATTCGCCAGCATCCATAGTTTTCAAGTCAACCAACAACAATTTGTCTGGGAAACGTTGTCTTAATTCATTAACCAAATTGATACCGTTGTATTTGATGCAAGGTGTACCAATTTCGAAAATATCGACATAAGGTGCTACTTGGTCAGCCAACGCAACTGTTTGGTTGAAGTCTAATGAATCCAACGCCATTTGAATTAATGGTCTTGCCATGTGATGTGCTCCGAAAGTTTTTAATTTTAGTAATAGCCGATTTGCGAATTGCCACAACCTGCTAGGCTTGTCACATACTTGTGATGCATCTGTAACTGTAAGATAGAAATGGGATGTATGTCAATGCCTACTGATGTAGCAATCATGCAGTCTTAAGCATAATTTGAGACTATAAAAACTTAGGAATTGATATCAGGATATTATCCAATGGCAAACTGGGGTGCCTTTCCGTAAAAAAGCACCCCGTTATTTTTGCTAATTATTTTGTTTTTTTAGCAGGATCAGTTTTCTCTGGCTTTTTATCACTAGCAGCAGAATCAGCAAATACAATATCTTTTTCAATCAAAGCAATTGTTTTCGCTCCAATTCCACTAACATTTTCAATATCTTTCACCGTTTTAAAGTCACCATGCTCTGCTCTATACTGAACAATTGCTGCCGCCTTTTTAGGACCTATGTTGGTTAAAGATTTTGAAATTGTATCTGCATCAGCTTTATTAATATCGACCGGTTCAGCAAAAACCGACCATGAGCAAAGCATTAAAATTGCAACCATTTTTTTCATAATTAGCTCCGTAAATAATTTAATTGCCTTGAGCAACTATCAATCCATCTAAAACTGACAATGCTCACTAGAAAGCCTAGTTCAGACTTTTAAATTTACAAGCTCAATAAATCAATCAATCTCAGCAACAACTATCGCTCGGACTGGTGCAGGTAAGCCTTCACAAGTTAATGACTGATTATTTTTATCCAAAAAATCGGTTAATGAATGAAAACGCATCCACTCTGTACTTCGCTGCTCTTCAACACTGGTTTTAGTCACATCAACTAATCGAATATTTTTAAATCCACAACGCCGCATCCATAACATCAATAATTCACTACTCGGTAAAAACCACACATTCCGCATTTGTGCATAGCGATTTTCAGGCACCAAAACTGTATTAATATCACCGTCAACTATTAGCGTTTCGAGAATTAATTCACCGCCATGACGCAAACATTCTTTCAACTCCAATAAGTGCTCAAGAGGCGACCGTCGGTGATATAAAACGCCCATTGAAAATACCGTATCAAATACTTTTGTTTCTGCTGGTACGTCTTCAATACCTAGCGGCAACACATAAACCGGCGCTTGACCATACAGTTTACGAATCGCTTGAAATTGCATCACACTCAGAATGGTAGGATCAATTCCCAACACTAACTTAGCGCCAGCACCATACATCCGCCAGCAATGATAGCCATTGCCACAGCCAACATCCAAAACCAAACGATTTTTTAGTGGCGAAATATGCTGAATCAATCGATCCCATTTCCAATCCGAACGCCATTCTGTGTCAACATCAATCCCAAATAATTGATACGGCCCTTTTCGCCAAGGGTGTAATTCCATCAAATTATCATAAAGCGCTTGACGCACAGCTGGGGTTAAATCGTTTGCCGTACCAATTCTTACTTGACTCAATAAATCCACATCATTGATGGTTAGATTCGGTAATCTATCGACGACATTTTGCCAACGGGATAAATCACCATGCGATTGATTAGCTAACGCTCGATCTAATTGGCCCGGCAATAAACTGACCCATTCACTAGCACCAACTGCTTCTAAAGTCTGATATAAAAACTGATAATCAATCATTTCAAAGCAATCATTGAGGCAAAATTAAAATACTGAAACCAAACTTCAACACTACTAAATCCGACTTTGCTTAATCGTTGTCGATGCGTTGCAAATGATTCAGCAATTAGTACATTTTCAAGGGCAGTGCGTTTTTGACTGATTTCCATATCGCTATAACCTTGTGCTTTTTTAAATAGATGATGCATATCCATTTGTAACTCATGCTGCCTATCATCATCAAAAGCCAGTTTTTCTGACAAAATCAATACCCCCCCTGGTAATAAAGCCTTCCAGATTTTTGCTAATAACAATTCTCGATCTTCAATTGGGATAAATTGCAGTGTGAAATTAAGAACCACAACCGAAGCATTTACAATTTCAGTATCGCGAATATCAGCACATTGAACATCAATTTTGATATTAGGCATCATTTCTAAGCCTGATCGCAATCGACTCACCATCGCGTGTGAATTATCGACAGCTACGATTTGGCAATTTTCAGCTTTGATTTGCTGGTGCATGGCTAAACTTGCCGCACCTAACGAGCAACCCAAATCATAACAATAGCTATTATCTTGCCCAAAACGCCCCGCCAACAAACCAATAGCAGAAATAATGGCGCTATAACCGGGTACAGAGCGCTGAATCATGTCTGGAAACACATCAACCACAGCCTCATCAAAGTTAAAAGCTGCAACCTGTCCCAATGGATTAGCGTAAATAGAGTCTTTGCTGAATTGCATAAAGAGTGCCGCTGATCTCAAAAGTGAAATCAGCGACTGAGATAAGAATTAAGAATGATTTTGTGCACTAAGCGCTTCATTATTGCGCTTCGCTAATTGATCAATAACTTGTTGAAGTGAACCTGATTGCTCAACTTCATTTTTAAAGCTAGTTCTATAGTTGGTAACCAAACTGACACCCTCAATTGAAATATCATAAACCTTCCAAGCACCATTGATATTATGCATTCTGTAATTGACTGCAATTGGTTGCAAGCCTGGCTGTAAAATCTCAGTTTTAACCATCGCTTTCTTCTCGTTTTCTTCCTTATTAACCGGCAAGAAGCGCACAGACCAATCTTTAAATTCTACAAAGGCTCGGGAATAAGTTCTAACCAATAAAATTTGAAACTCTTTTTTAAAGCTCTCTTTCTCAGCTGGCGAGGCGTCTTTCCAGAGTTTGCCTAATACCAATTGAGAAATCACATCAAAATCAACATGCGGATAAATTACTTCATTAACAAATGCATTAATTTTGCGAAAATCTTGGGTAAATCCAGGTTCTTGCATCCTTACTTTTAACTTATTAGACGCATCTTCAATAGCTGTTTGCGGCTCGGAAGAATCTGCTGCAAACGCATTCATAGAAACCAATAAACCAGCAAACAAACTAAAAATAACAACTCGAATAAAAGACATATAGTTTTTACTTTTCATAAAAGTTATCTAACCTGTATCGGACTATTTTAAATTTCCGATACGCCAAAAATAC
>JBEGMT010000118.1:0-3297 GCA_041182925.1 Pseudomonadota bacterium
TGGGATTCAAGATCGCTTGTGGTTTCCCTATGCCTCGCGCAAAACCCCGTTTCGCTCGTTAGCCGAAGCCCACGCCCTTAAAGCCTTGTTCGATCAATGCTACCCGCATCATTTTTATAAAATCGAGCCGATGAGCCAAGAATATGTAATCAGTGGTGATCTTTGGGATTATCTCTACGACGAATTTTGGCAGCAAAATCAACAAACCGATCACTTTATGCCACTCACGCTTGAGATGGGTTCTTGGCAATGGCTGCGTAAAAACCCGATGCACTTATTTTTGCGTCACGGCTTGTTTCATCCGGTTTTGCCGCACCGCCAACAACGGATTTTGCGCCGCCATTTAACCCTGTTTGATTTCCTGTTTCGCGCGGCACTCTATCCAGAAAAATGGACCAATTTACACCCGCAACTGCGTCAACAACATCATCAACTTGGCTTAGAAGATTGGTATGTCTAACTGCTTATTGTTGCGTGGTTTATCGCGGGAATCGGGACATTGGGGCGATTTTGTAGCGCAGATGCAGGCGGCATTGCCAGACATTAGTGTTGAAAGCTTAGATTTACTGGGCACAGGCCGTTTTTATCAAAAAACCAGCCCCAACCGCATTGAAGCAATTTTAGAAACAACCCGCCAGCAAGCTTTACAAGACGGCTTACTCAAGCAACCGATTCATTTACTCGCCGTATCACTGGGCGGTATGGTGGCTTGGGAATGGCTACAGCGTTACCCGCAAGAGATTCAATCCGCGATTTTAGTCAATACCAGCTTCGCCAACCTCAGCCGGTTTTACCAACGCTTACGCTGGCAAGCCTACAGCCAGTTTGTTAACGCTTTGACCAGCACTGATGCTTACCAACGCGAATTAGCGATTGTTCGCATGGTCAGTAATCGGCCCGATTGTGAACGCCAAACCATTGCTAAAGCCTGGGCCAAATTACATCAACAACGCCCGATCAGTCTCAGCAACAGCGTTAAGCAAATCAGCGCGGCCGCCCGTTACAAACCGGCTTTGATTCGTCCGCAAGTACCGGTGTTATTGCTCAACAGTTTCGGCGACCGCTTAGTTTCAGCCGACTGTTCAGCCGCTATCCAACAGCGCTATCAATTACCATTACACAGCCACCCAAACGCTGGTCATGATTTGGCGTTGGACGCACCAGAATGGCTGATTGAGCAAGCTTTGAATTGGTTACAAAAACTGCCGCCGTCACACGCTTGTAACCTTGAGAATCTAAAGTCGCCGGACTTGTGATTTTACGGTATTTAACATGATGACATCAGAAACCTCAATGACCGAAGCCCATATCCTGAACAGTTTTGATGGCGAATTAGAACAATTACACGAGCTAGTGCTAAAAATGACCAATTTGATTTTATATCAATTGGAACTGGCTTTAACGGCATTAAACGATGAAGATTGGGAAACCGCACTGAAAATTATTGCTCAAGACAAGCATGTTAACCATCTAGCGATTGAGATTGATAAAGAAGTGTTAGAGGTATTAGCAACACACAATCCAGTCGCAAATGATTTACGCACAGTGATTTCTATTTCCAAAATCAGTAGCGAGCTGGAAAAAATCAACGATGAAATTACCGAAATTGCTCGCTTGGTTTTGGCTTTGTTTGAACCGCGCTTAGGCGGCGTCAACACGGGTCTACCTGTCGATTTAATTAACATTGGCAATCTGCTAGAAAGTATGCTGAAAAAATTAATCTTGGCATTTTGGAACCGACAATCAACCCAAGCCTATGCTTTATTAGAACTAGGCCGCAGTTGCGAGCAAGATTTACAAATCAGCACCAAACAACAATTGGCATTAGCGGTTAGCGATGCTCGAAAAGTTGGCAGAAGTTTAGATATTATGGAAATCCTCAAAGCATTGGAACATTGTGGGCAATCTTGCCGAAATATCGCTGAATACATCATTTTTATGATTGATGGCGAAGATGTAAGACACCTTAAACTCAACAATCGTGATAATTAATCATGCCTAGAGAATTATTACTGTTACGTCATGCAAAATCGGCTTGGCCTGAAGGGGTTAGCGACTACAACCGTCCGTTAAAAAAACGCGGTAGAAAAGCGGCTTTATTGATGGGTGAATGGCTATTAAGCCAAGATTTAAGCCCTGATTGGATTGTCAGCTCTCATGCCGACCGCGCTCGAGAAACTGCCGAAAAACTTTGCAAAGGCTTACAAATCAAAAAACACGGCATTCTGTTTTTCGATGACCGAATTTATGAAGCCTCTGTCGAATCGCTGAAAAGTGTTCTAGCAGACTGTCCGTCATTCAAACAACGGGTAATAATCGTCGGCCATAATCCCGGTTTGGATAATTTATTAATCGATTTGGTGGCTCAAACCTTGATGCCTGATGACGATGACAAAATTTTAGGCACCGCCAATTTAGCCAGAATTAGTCTACCCGATGACTGGCATCAATTAGCTACTGGTTGCGGACAACTGATTAGCCTCACTAAGCCCAAAGATATTCTGGCGGGTTTAGAGCCTGTCAGTGAACCGCTAACACCCGCACAGATTGAGGTTGAACCAACACTGTTTGAGCAACCAACGGAAAATGCAAAACTCAGCCGTTTACAACGATTCAGTAACTGGCTGAGTCGAGATAAAAAACAGCCATAAACACACGCTTAACTCATGAAAATCATTGAACTGTATACCGCCGCCAAACCGGAAAAATTGGTTAAAAAACTCAACCAACAGATTCCAACCCAAATACTATCAATCGAATACATTCTCAAATCTTATTATGATAGTTTTGATTGGCGCTTGTATAAGCATCAATTAGTCGCAGAACAAATTCGCTCAAAACAGCAATCGAGTTTTTTACTACGTTGTCTTGATAGTGAAAAAGTGGTTGCTGCAACTGATTTAAAAGACGTTCCAAAATTTTCACAGCAATTTGAAAATCAAGAAATCGCCGATATTTTAGAGCCGATTCTGAAAATTCGCGCTTTAACTAAAATTTGTACTATTGATTATGATAGTTATGTGATTGGTGTTAACGATGAAAATGGCGAATTAATTGCTAAACTAATTTTTGAACAATATGAATTATTCGGTAATCGTCTGTTATTAGAAGCAGCGCCCAATCAAAATAAGAAAATAGGCCAAATAATCAAAATTCTTAAAAAAGAATTTACCATTTCCACCAGTAAAGAATCAGTTTTCACCAAAGCTTTAAAATCGCAAGGTAGAAAACCGAAAGATTATTCGCCAAAATTACATATACAACTCGCGAAAAACCAACGAGCTGATATTGCTTGTC
>JBEGMT010000119.1:0-6761 GCA_041182925.1 Pseudomonadota bacterium
CCACATCAAAATCAATCACGGCTGTTTTAAAACCGCGCTTTGCCAATCCCATGGCAATGGCTGCGCTAGTGGTGGTTTTACCAACACCACCTTTTCCTGATGTAACTACAATAATTCTGGCCAATGTTCTTCTCCAAGAAAAGCTTAAATGTTTTTAATATCGAGGGTTTGATCTTTCAAACTAATATGAACTGAGGTTTGTGGCGGATATTCGACTAAATCATCCTTTAACTTATAAATACCCGCAACTGAAACCAATTCAGCTTGCAAATCTGAACAAAAAATCCGACTGTCGGTGTTGCCAAGCACGCCGGCCAAAGCACGACCACGTAAAGAACCATAAACATGGATATTACCTTCAGCCATGATTTCGGCTCCAGCACTGACAGTTGCAGTCACTATCAAATCACCTTTTGCGTAAACTCGCTGTCCGGAGCGAATTGGTTGACTAATTAATTTGTTTTCGACCGTATGATTAACACCAACAGCATCGCTAGCTACTGGTTTGGCAGCTTGCCTGTCAACCAACGGCGTGTTCTGATTGTGTATTGAATGGATAGGCAAATTAATTGCCAAAATTTGCTGATTTTGCTGTTCGCTACCACCTCGAATACCAATTGGCATAAAACCATGTTGGCGAACTAAGGCAACAATTGCCTCTACCTCAATATTAATTTCTTTGGCATTGAGCTTTTGTAAATCAATTAACAACGGAGAATTCTTAAAAAAATCCGGTGCTTGACTGACTTTTTCAGCTAATTGTTGGTCGATGCTATCTAAATCTGGACTAAGCAACACCAATGCAGGTGTTGTAAGCGAAGTGCTTTTAAATTCTAAAGCCGTTTTTTTTGCTGAAGGCGATTCGATTGTCATCAGATAAGGAAATTATTCGAACTGAGTATGTTCAAATACTACCATTTTCACATTAAAAAATCATGGCTGTTTAAAGCAACAACAAGGTAGCTAAACCTAGAAACGCCATAAAACCAACAACATCGGTCACCGTTGTTAATAATACTCCACCAGCCAAAGCAGGATCAATTCGGATCTTATCCAGTAACAAAGGAATCAAAACTCCAGCAGCTGCGGCACAGACCAAATTAATCAACATCGCCGCCCCTAATAACAACCCGATATTTAGGTTGTGAAACCATAAACCGGCAACGATACTGACAACTACAGCCCAAATTAAGCCATTAACCAAACCGACAGAAACCTCTTTGTTCAGTAGACTAACACTATTGGCTGGCGTTACTTGACGCAATGCCAAGCCACGTACAACTAAAGTCAAGGTTTGGCTACCAGCAATCCCTCCCATACTAGCCACAATCGGCATCAGTACAGCCAAGGCGACAACCTGCTGAATGGTTGCTTCAAACAAATCAATCACTGAAGCAGCCAAAAAAGCAGTTAATAAATTAACACCTAACCACAATGCTCGACGTTTAGCGCTATCAACTACTGGCTCAAACATGTCTTGAGCTTCTTTTAAGCCAGCCATACTCATTAAAGAATGATCGGCCTCATTTCTAATCAGGCCAATCACATCTTCTAAAATAATCCGCCCAATCACTTTTCCGTCATCAGCTAATACCGGTACTGACAGTAATTTGCGCCGTTCGAATAGAGCCGCCACGTCACGAGTCAACATTCGAAAAGAAACAGCGCTGCTACGAGTATCCATCACCTCTTCAACTTTGCTGTGCGGATCAAGAGTTAACAATTGATTCAAGTGCAATACCCCCTGAAAATGCTGATTTCTGTCGATCACAATCAAGCTATCCGTTGCCATCGGCATACTGCCTCGTAATCGTAAATAGCGTGAAACCACATCCAAACTGACATCAGCCCGAATAGTTAATACATCCTGTAGCATCATACTGCCAGCTGTATGTTCTTCGTAACTCAAGGCCTTCTCAATCTGATCACGCTGCTGAACTCCAATTGACTCCAACACCTCCGACAACAACGGCTCAGACAAAACATTTAACAAATCAATCACACTATCCGAACCCAAGCGCTCGGTTGCCGCAATCAAGTCCTTTCTATCGGTAATTTTCAACAAACTACTACCCACCACGACATTGACTTTTAGCAAAATCTCAGCCATCACACTGGGAGGTATCACAGACCAAATTTTAGCTCTTTGCTCCGGTTCAATGGATTCAAGAATATGGGCAGTATCCGCGGGGTATAAAGAATGCACCCAATTTCGAATATCAACCTGCGACCCAGAATTCAAAATATAGGTTGCTTGCACCAACAAACTGGCACTATTTTCTGATATTGCAGATAGAGTCATAAATAGTTACCTAAAAAGAACAATTAAATAAGATCTTACTATCTCAACTCGCGATGCCTTACAATAATGTTAGAAGTAATAGTTTGAAAATGCTTATTTAATGCTTCGACCAAATACACTGATCGATGTTGACCACCTGTACAACCAACAGCAATCGTTAAATAACTACGGTTATCTGATTCAAAGCGAGGCGCCCAGCGCTCAATAAAATCACTAATATCGAGTAAAAACTCTTTTACCACCGATTCATTCTGTAAAAAACTGACAACATCAATGTCTTTACCGGTTAAACCACGCAATTCTGGAGCCCAATAGGGGTTAGGTAAACTACGAGCGTCAAATACAAAATCAGCGTCTAAAGGAATACCATATTTAAAACCAAACGATTGAAATAGAATCGACAAAGAGCTTTTACCTTTTTCTCCCAAGCGATTTTTTAATAGATCCCGCAATTGATGATAATGGGTATAGCTAGTATCAATTAAAATATCAGCACAAGTAGCTACAGGACGTAGCATTTGTTGCTCAATATCAAGTGCTTCTCTTAAAGGCCTGCTTTCGGTAGTTAGAGGATGACGACGGCGGGTTTCGCTATAGCGTTTGAGAATAATATTCTCATCGGCCTGCATATAAACCACTTCACAATCAATTTCTTTACTTCTGATTACCGCAAGATTGCTCGGAAAATCGGCAAGCTTCTGGCGCTGATTACGAGCATCAATACCAATCGCAGTTTTATTGTAGGTTTCTTTATCGACCAACATTACATTATCGATAAAGTCTTCCAGCATAGAAACTGGCAGGTTATCGATGCAGTAATAGCCACAATCCTCCAAAGTATCGAGCGCAATACTTTTTCCTGAACCCGACAAACCGCTAACGATAACCAGTTTCATAATCAGCTGAAGTACTTTAAATTAAGTTAACCGCGGTGATCTTGAGTTTTTTCTTTGTGCTTACCGATTTGTCTATCCAATTTATCAACCATATTGTCGATAGCAACATACATATCTTCTTGGACATCTTCAGCAAACAATTTGGCACCACTGATTTGAACAGTGGCTTCGGCTTTTTGCTCTAACTTTTCAACAGTTAAAATGACATGCACATCAACCACGTTGTCAAAATGACGTTTCAATTTGCTGATTTTCTCCTCAACATGGGCTTTTAATGAATCGGTTACTTCTACGTGATGGCCTGTGATACTCACTTGCATGGAATACTCCTAATTTTATTTATATGCTTCCAACTACGGATTAAATAAGCCGTTTTCGCTGGCTAGTGGACGGAATTAACATCGCCTCGCGGTATTTTGCAATCGTACGACGAGCGATATTAATACCTTTTTCATTCAATAAGTCAGATATTTTACTATCGCTTAAGGGTTTGGCCGGATTTTCATTACCAACCAATTCTTTAATCAGCGCCCGAATCGCGGTTGCTGAACATTCTCCGCCTTGCTCGGTACTGACATGGCTTGAGAAAAAATATTTAAACTCAATAACACCGCGAGGCGTGTGCATATATTTCTGAGTAGTGACTCTGGAAATTGTCGATTCATGCAACTCCAGTTCATCAGCAATATCTCTAAGCACCATTGGTCTCATAGCAATCGCACCGTGCTCAAAAAAATCACCTTGCTTATCGACAATGCTTTTTGCAACACGCAGCAAAGTATCGTTTCGACTATGCAAACTTTTAATAAACCACCGTGCTTCTTGCAGATGGTTTTTCATACTGATGTTATCTTGACTATTATCAGCACGCTTAATCATGCCGGAATAAATTGGATTAACTCTTAATTTTGGTGAAATATCTGGATTTAAAGAAACTACCCATTTGCCTTTGAATTTAGCAACAAACACATCGGGTACAACATATTCAACATCAGTTTCTTGTAACTTTGCACCTGGCTTTGGGTCCAAAGTGCGAATCAAAGCTAAAACACCCTTCATTTGTTCTTCGCTAAAACCAACTCGTTTGAGTAACTTAGCCTGATCACAACTAGTTAATAACTCCAAATGTTGCTTAACAAAATCAATCGATTCTTGCTTGAAAGGTGTAAAGTCGGGTAATTGTTGCAATTGCAACCCCAGACAATCTGCCAAATCAACCGCTGCAATACCAACAGGATCAAAGTTCTGAATCATGTGCAGCACTGCTAACACTTCATCAAACTCCAAATCTTGTAACTGCTCTTGCAAACCTTCAAAGACCTCATGTAGGTCACAATCCAAATAACCATCAATATTGATATCATCAATAATCGAAACCGCAATCGCATAATCCCGCTCAGAAATTGGAATCATCTCCAACTGCCAACGTAAATGATCGCGCACAGTTTCCGAACTGGAACTCATTGATTGATAATCGCTGGCTTCTGATTGCTCGCTTAAATCTTCGCCAAGGGTTGGACTGGTGTCATAAACATCATCCCAACTGACATCAACAGGTAGTTCATCAGGAATATCGGTTTGCGAACCTTCACTGGTTATTTGATCACTGTTATCAATTTTTTTTTCACGCGGCTCGGTGCTTTGCAAATCATCCTCATCCAACTCCAACATCATATTTGACTCGAGCGCTTGCTGGATTTCCTGTTGTAAATCCAAAGTAGACATTTGCAACAATTTAATCGCTTGTTGCAACTGAGGGGTCATGGTTAAATTTTGACCAATACGAAGTTGTAAGGACTGCTTCATAAACTTCTCAACTTATAAGCTGAATTTTTCACCCAAATAAACACGGCGCACTTCTTCATTATTAACTAGCTGTTCGGCCTGACCTTCGGCAATTACTTGACCTTCGTTCAAAATATAAGCTCGATCACAAATTTCCAAAGTTTCTCTGACTTTATGCTCGGTGATTAAGATACCTATGCCACGACGCTTTAGATGGGCAATAATTTTTTGTAAATCCAACACTGAAATCGGATCGACGCCCGCAAAAGGCTCATCCAACAAGATAAATTGCGGTTCAGAAGCCAAAGCTCTAGCAATTTCAACCCGACGTCGTTCACCACCCGACAAACCCAAAGCCATTTGATTACGCAGATGTCCAATCCCAAATTCAGCCAGCAATTCGTCAATCATTAACTCGATTTGCGAATTATTTAAATCGTTTCGCATTTGCAGTACAGCCCGCAAATTATCAGCGACACTCAATTTGCGAAAAACGGAGGCTTCTTGTGCCAAATAACCAATCCCTAGCCTAGCCCGTCGATGCATTGGATGATGGGTAATCTGTAAATCATCGAGAAAAATCTCGCCTTTATCCGCTTGAACCAAACCGACCAACATATAAAAACTGGTAGTTTTTCCGGCACCATTAGGCCCTAATAAACCAACAACCTCGCCAGTATTCACCTGCAAACTAACGCCGGCCACTACATTGCGTTTGTTATAGCTTTTGTAAAGATCATCAGCAATCAGTCGCGTCATATTATTGCGCCTTCTGTACTGGCTGGGTTTGGGTTTTAGGCTTAATCACCGAATGCACTCGCTTACCATCGGTACTGGGTTCACCCGCTTTAAGCACGGAATTCTTGGTATCGTATTGAATGTAATCACTGGACTGCTTAGCATCACCCTGCCAAACCGAAGCATTTTTCATAAAAATCAGCAGATTTTTATCGGGATAAAATTCGTTGGTTAATCCTTCGCCAAATATCTCATCTTTACCAACCGCCGGTAATTGCTTAAATTTCGACGGCTGTCCGGTAGCAATCAGTTTATCTATAGCCCCGTCTTTTAAATAGACAACTAATTTATCACCATCAATTTTAATACTACCTTGAGTAGCAATAACATGCCCGGTATAGGTACTGATTTGCATCTTCTCATCATAAATTGCGTTATCAGAGTCAATATAAATCGGTTGTTGGGAATCGGTGTCTAAAGCCAACACTTGACTGGAAACTAAGACCAGCAACAAGCCTGTAATTTTACTTATTAAGTTCATAACGCCCTTTTACCGTGGACAACAATTTCAGGTGAATTGGACTATCAAACGTAACCTCCATGCCCTTACCTGATGTTTTATTAGGCGGGCTAATAATTTCCGTGCTCGCCAGAGTTTCTGCAAAATGGGTTGATAATTTAACCCGCAAATCTGCTGTATCAATACTTAATGCGCTGTTTTTGCCATAAGCATCGCGACTGATAAAGACTTTGCCATTCAGCTGCAGATTGTCACCATCACCGGCCATAATGCCAGTTTCCGATTGAATCACCCAAGGTGCTTGGTTCGGTTTGTATAAACTCATCACTGGCTTTTGCAAATGACTGGAACCGTCTTTACTGTAGTGCTGCATGTTATCGGCTACTAATTCACTCTTAGGCAAACCATCAACATCCATGCGTAATTTGTAATAGCCTTTACTGAATAAATCAGGGCTATTTTCGGCCAATTTAACCGTAGCTTGAAGCGCCTGGTTAGTCTGCGCCAACCACCATGACAA
>JBEGMT010000120.1:0-4698 GCA_041182925.1 Pseudomonadota bacterium
CAAATTCGCCACATCCGTACCGGCAAACAAATTGGCGATCAACTAGAAGTATTATCCGGTTTACACGATGGTGAAACCATTGTTGGTGACGCTGGAGTCGCTCCATGAGTTATACTGATAAAAAAGACAGCCTAACCGTCGCTATCGTTCGCTTATTTACCACCTCGCATTTATCGCTGCTGTTTTTGCTAGTGTCATTGCTGGCTGGTGCTGCGGCTTTGATGCTGACCCCACGCGAAGAAGACCCGCAAATCATCGTGCCGGTGATGGATGTGTTTGTCCAAGTACCGGGCGCATCCAGCGAAGAAGTGGAGCAACAAGTCACCACACCTTTAGAAGCGCTGCTGAAACAAATTCAAGGCGTTGAATACGTTTATTCGGCTTCACGGCCTGGCGAAGCGGTGGTAACGGTGCGCTATTTTGTCGGTGAAAACCTCGAAACTAGCGTGATTAAAACCCGCGATAAATTACTGGCTAATCAAGACCTTATTCCACCCAGCGTCAGTAATTGGCTGGTTAAACCAGTGGAAATTGACGATGTGCCGATTGTGTTGATGAGTTTGTCCTCGGCCAATCCTGAAAATGACAGCTTGCAACTGCGCCGCGTCGCTGATGAGTTAATCGCCCGTTTGCGGAGTATTGATAATGTCGGCAAAAGTTGGGTGGTCGGCGCTAATCCAAGACAGATTTCGGTTTATCCCGATCCGGCTAAATTACAAGCCAGCAATCTCAGTTTGCTAGACATTAAACAGGCATTGGCGCAAAGCAATATCAACCTGCCGATCGGCGAAATGACCAGCCACAATCAAGCCATCAGCCTTGAAGCCGGGCCGCATTATCAAAGCGCTGCCGATGTCGGTGCAACAGTGATTAAAAATCTCAATGGTCGTTTACTGCATCTACGCGATGTGGCCGAAATTAGCGATGGCGCCAGCGATAGCAACTATTACACCCAAATCGGTTTTGGCCCCGCTGCCGAACAAATGCATAGCGTTGGCGAAACCACGGGCGAGTTACCCAAAGCCGGTGAACAACGCCCAGCGGTAACCATTGCCATCGCTAAACGTAAAGGCAGCAATGCGGTCAGCGTCGCCGAACAAGTGTTAGCAATGACCGAGCAATTGAAAGGCAATCTGATCCCTGCCGATATGTTAATCACGGTGACCCGCAACTACGGTGAAACCGCAGACCATAAAGTTAACGAATTGGTGATGCATTTATCGATTGCGATTTTGACCATCATCGTTTTGCTGGCTTTAACCTTGGGCTTTAAAGAATCGCTGATTGTTTCATTGGCGGTGCCGATGACTTTCGCCATCACTTTGTTATGCGATTTGATTTTTGGCTACACCATCAACCGCGTCACTTTGTTTGCGTTGATTTTGTCGCTGGGCTTGCTGGTCGATGACCCGATTGTCGATGTCGAAAATATTCATCGCCACTACAAAATGCGTAAACAACCGCCTTTGCAGGCTTTATTAACGGCGGTTGATGAAATCAGACCTCCAACGATTTTGGCGACTTTTGCGGTGATTATGTCGTTTATCCCGATGTTTTTTATCACCGGCATGATGGGGCCTTATATGGCACCGATGGCGTTTAATGTACCGATTGCAATGTTGTTATCGTTGGTAATTGCTTTTAGCGTCACGCCTTGGGCCAGTTACCGTTTGCTAAAAGGCGATTACGGTAAAGACCACGGCCCTGAGTTTGATTTAAAACAAAGTCGCGGCTTTAAAGTCTATCAAGCAATACTCGCGCCATTATTAGCCGGCAAACGCAAAGCGACGATTTTCCTATTGGCAGTGTTATTAGCGTTTGTCGCTTCGGCGATGATGGCGGTCACCCGCGTTGTTCCGTTGAAATTATTGCCGTTTGATAACAAAAACGAGTTGCAGCTGGTGATTGATATGCCCAAAGGCAGCTCATTGGAAGCTACCGACGAAGTTGCCAATGCGTTGGGGCGTTATTTAGCCACGGTAAATGAAGTCAGCAGTTTTCAAAGCTATGTTGGCCTAGCTTCACCGATGGATTTTAACGGCATGGTGCGCCACTATTATTTACGCCAAGGTGGGCATTTAGGCGATATTCGCATCGTTTTGGTTGATAAAACCCGCCGAGAACATCAGTCACATGATATTGCGTTGCGGATTCGTCCAGAAATTGATCGTATCGAACAGCAATACGGCGCCAATATCAAAATTGTTGAAATGCCGCCGGGGCCGCCAGTGCTGTCAACCTTGGTTGCTGAAGTTTACGGGCCGCCAGAGGCTAGTTATGACAACCTAATTCAAGTCGCCAATCGGGTCAAAGCCGATATTAGTCAAACCGAAGGCGTGGTCGATGTTGATGATTTGGTGGATGCCGAACAAAGCCAGTTACATTTTTTAATCGACCACGACAAAGCCGCTTTGCTGGGGATTAACAGTGCCGAAGTCGCTAACAGCCTACGCTTGGCGATTGCCGGTGATGATGTCGGTTTATTGCATATCGAAACCGAGCGCCAGCCGTTAGTGATTCATCTGCAATTGGCTCGCCCTGCACGTTCTTCAGAAGCGGATTTGTTGGCGTTGACGGTGAAAACCGCGCAAGGCCAATCGGTTCATCTCAGCGAAATCGGCCACTTTAGCCACGACCATATCCAAAAAGCCATTTACCATAAAAACCTGCAACGGGTGGCTTATGTGACTGGTGAAATGGCGGGGCGCAGTCCGGTGGAAGCGATTCTGGATTTGTTTGACAGCTTTAAACAACGGCCATTACCAGCTGGTTATAACGCCGAAATGGCGGGCGAAGGTGAATGGAAAATTACTGTCGATGTGTTTCGCGATTTAGGCTTGGCGTTCGCGGCGGCAATGGTAATGATTTATATCTTGCTAGTCGGCCAAACCGGTTCCTTATCGGTGCCCTTGATTATGATGATTGCGATTCCGTTGACTGTGATCGGCATCATGCCGGGTTTTTGGTTGATTAACCTGTTTACCTCACCGATTTCTAGCTACGAAACTCCGATTTATTTCACTGCCACCGCGATGATCGGCATGATTGCTTTAGCGGGGATTGTGGTGCGTAACTCGATTATTTTGATTGATTTTATTAACAATATTTACCGAGCTAACCCTGACATCAGCTTGGCTGATGCTATCATCGAAGCCGGCGCCACCCGATTGAACCCGATTTTTTTAACCGCTGCGTCTGCGGTATTGGGTTCGATGATGATTGTGTTAGACCCAATTTTTTCGGGATTGGCATGGAGTTTTATCTTTGGCATTATTGCCTCGACGCTGTTTTCGTTGGTGGTGATTCCGGTGGTTTATTTCTTGCTGAATCGGAATATGTCGAAAACGATTGATGTTATTCGCTAAAAATGAAGCACACCGTTGCTAAGATTTGGTTGATTCAATTTGTATACTTTCATAATATACAGACATGATTGATTTATCGAAAATAACGGGTTTTGACTGGGACGAAGGTAACAGTCGTAAAAACAACAAACATGGGGTATCAACAGCCGAATCGGAGCAGGTGTTTTTTAATTCGCCTTTACTCTTGCTGGCAGATGTTAAACATAGCCAACAGGAACCGCGATTTCATGCATTAGGCAAAACCCATCAACATCGACTGTTACACATAACCTTTACTTTACGTCACCAAAATCAGTATATCCGCGTTATCTCAGCCAGAGATATGCATAGAAAAGAGCGTAATATTTATGAACAAACAGCTTAAATCAATCCCTGAATTTACAAGTGAAGCAGAAGAACGAGAATTTTGGGAGTCGCATGACTCTTCTGATTATTTGAATTGGAATTCCGCTCAATCAGTCGTTCTACCTAATCTCAAACCTACTACAAAAACCATTTCTTTGCGCTTGCCACAGCATTTGCTTGATACCATCAAAGCTGCCGCGAATGCTCGTGACGTTCCTTATCAATCATTAATTAAAATTTGGTTACAGGAAAAAGCGCAAAGTTAGCGAAACTTTTAAATATCGCCCTATTTTTGGAAACCTTATCAATGAAAAAATTAATTAGTACTGTCATTTGCCTTAGCGTTTTTAGCTTACTGCCTGCGATTGCTTTAGCTGGCAATGACGACCATGCAAGCTCATCAATTCCACGCCAATTATTATTGAAAAAACGCGTGACACTAACATCGAACAGCGTTGATTCAAAAGTGATTCGCGTCCAGTTTCCCAAAGGTTACAAAACCCCAGCCCATACCCATGAAGGCCCTGGCCCTCGTTATGTGGTTAAAGGTAAATTACGGGTTGAAGATAATGGCGAAAGCAATGTCTTTAGCGCCGGTGAGGTTTTCTGGGAAACCGGTGGACTAATGACCGTTGAGAATATTGGTGACGATCAGGCGGAAATTATTATTTTTGAAATGGTGGCGGTTAAATAAGATTTCTGAATTAACGATGACTAACAGCGATGATGTTCGTATTGATAAGTGGCTTTGGGCTGCTCGGTTTTTTAAAACCCGTAATTTAGCTGCCGATGCGGTGAATGGCGGCAAGGTGCATGTCAATGGTCAGCGCTGTAAACCCAGTCGGGATTTGAAGCTAGGTGATGTGGTCACCATCACTAAAGATCAAAACCAATGGGAAATTCGCGTTACTGATTTGAATAAACAACGCCGCCCGGCCAAAGAAGCAGCAACGCTATACAGCGAGGACGAAGCAAGTATTAATAGACG
>JBEGMT010000121.1:0-3716 GCA_041182925.1 Pseudomonadota bacterium
GCTGTATTAATTATATATGGGTATTCCTGTTGTAATTTATTAAGTATTTTTATATCGTTGTGGTGATTGCTTCCTGTTAAAACTATTTGATAATTTTTTTTGTATAGAAACTCGATTAATTTTCGCCATCCTTCAATATGCCATTGTTTATATCGCCACTGAGGCATAACGTGCAAAACAGCATAGGGGTTTATATTCTTGGGTAAGTTTTCATCTATTGATGATGTGTTTGGTGGTGTTAACTTGTAGTCGCGAGGAATGTTGAGTAGATCGCAAAACCGTAAATTTTCAAGGACTGCATGACTGTAATTGTTGCTAAAAACTAAGCTTTGACTGAGTAGTTTTTTCTTCCACCATGACTTTCGATGCGCTTCATCAACGAAGCCTAGTTTTATTTTTCCAGCAACAACTGCACACAATGTGGTTCGATCGCTGGTTTGTGCTGAAATTGCTAAGTCATAATGCTGGAATAGACTCAATAGTAACCTTAGAAAACTTAGAATGCCGCGTCTGGTAGGAAATGTAATGCATTGATTGACATCTGGATTACCTTCTAAAACACCGGTATTTGATGTTGGTAATAGCACGTCGATTTTCGCATCAGGATAGGCTTTTTTCAGCGAGCTGAGTAACGGTGTAATCAATAGTGTATCGCCCAAGTAGCGTTGGGTTATGACCAGAACTCGTTTAGGCTGTATATTGGTGACTTGGAAAGCACTCATGCAGTGGTTAATAAGTTAAAAGCAGGATGCGGTATTTTATAGGTAAAAGTATTGAGCAAATTACAGAATTCAAAAAAGGCGAACACATCGGCTGAAGTATACAAGCGTTTGATGCGCTATGTTCTTCCTTATTGGCGATTGTTTGTAGTCAGTGTTATCGGTTTTGCTATTTACGCAGCCACAGAACCTGCCGTCGTCATGATCATTCAAAAAATTATTGATAGCTTTGGGGGGCAACAACAAGCCGATATCCAATATCTGCCGCTATTTTTCGTGGTGTTGTTTTTTGTGCGCGGCATTGGCGCCTTTTTGGGAAACTATTACCTAGCACGGATTTCCGGCAATGTGATTCATAAGTTGCGTTGCGAAATTTTCAATCATTACACCAAGTTGTCAGTTGAGTATTTCGATAGTAACAATAGCGGTTACATGATTTCCAGAATCACTAACAATATTGGTGAAGTGACCCGAGCAACTACCGATTCTGTGCGCTCTGTGGTGAGAGAAGGCTTTACTGCGATTGGCTTATTAGCCTATTTGGTTCACACTAACTGGCAACTTTCGTTAGTCTTTTTAGCCATCGCGCCGATTGTAGCGTTGATGGTCAAATATGTTGGTGGTCGTTTAAAGCGTTTGAGCCGTAATATGCAAGATACAGTCGGCGATTTGACTCATATCACGTCAGAAATGGTCAGTGGTAATCGGATTGTCAAAGGCTTTGGTGGTGAAGCTTATGAGCGACGCCGCTTTAGAGATTGCAGTCTGGAAAATCGCAAGCAATACCGCAAATTAATCATGACGTTATCGATAAATAACCCAGTGATGCAGGTAATCATTTCGTTTGCCTTAGCAGGCATGATGTATCTGGCTTTGATGATTATGCAATCATCGACAGCTGGTGAATTCGTTGGTTTTTTTACTGCTGCCTTTTTGCTGCCAAAACCGATTCGACAATTAAGCGATGCCAATTCTGAAATTCTACGAGGCTTAGCTGCGGCTGAATCTTTGTTTGAAGTGTTAGATGAGCCAGTCGAGGTTGATAACGGTGAGTATGAAGTTGAGCGCAGCCAAGGCAGAATTGAATTTAAAAATTTAAGTTTTACCTATCCTGGTGCTGAAACGCCAGCATTACGAAAAATAAATCTAACCATTGAGCCCGGCCAAACTGTTGCCCTCGTAGGCGCTTCGGGCGGAGGTAAAAGTACCTTAATTAATTTGTTGCCGCGCTTTTACGATTACGTCGAAGGTGAAATTTTAATTGATGGAGTAAACATCAAAAGTTATCGCTTGGCCTCATTAAGAAAACAAATGGCTTTGGTAACTCAGCATGTGACTTTGTTTAATGCCACCGTGGCCGAAAATATTGCTTATGGCATTTTGGAAGGTGCTGATCGGCAAAAAATCCAGCAAGTTGCTGAAGATGCTTATGCGATGAATTTCATAAGTAATATGCCGCAAGGCTTGGATACCGAAATTGGTGAAAATGGTGTCAAATTGTCGGGTGGACAACGTCAACGTTTGGCTTTGGCGAGGGCGTTGTTAAAAGATTCACCGATTCTGATTTTGGATGAGGCGACATCGGCGCTGGATACCGAATCAGAGCGCTATATTCAAGCGGCTTTAACCCGTTTGATGCAAGGTAGAACCACGTTAGTCGTCGCGCATCGATTATCAACCATTGAAAATGCGGATGTGATTTTGGTGATGGATAAAGGCCAGATTATTGAAAAAGGCTCACACAGTGAGTTGTTGGCTTTGGGCGGTGCTTACGCGAAGTTGCATGGGATGCAATTTCAAGATGTGATTGCTAGCTGATGTTACAGAAATAAGCCACTCTCATATTGAGAGTGGCTTAAGCTTATTACTTAACCCTCATCCCTGGCTGTGCCCCCTCATCCGGCGACAATAACCATATGTCCTTCCCGCCAGGCCCAGCAGCAAGTGCCATGCCCTCTGAAACCCCAAAACGCATTTTGCGTGGTTTTAGATTGGCGACGACGACTGTTAACTTGCCTTCCAAATCTTCTGCGGCATAAGCGGACTTAATCCCTGCAAAAATGTTGCGAGTTTCGCCGCCAATATCGACGGTTAACTGCAACAGTTTTTCAGCGCCTTCCACCGATTGCGCTTTGATAATCCGCGCAATACGCAAATCAATTTTGGCGAAATCTTCAATATCGATGGCTTCTGCTATCGCTTCGTTGCTTGTTACGGTGTTTTCAGCGGGTTTTTTCTCCGCTTTGGCTTTAACAACTGGCGGGGTTTTTTCCAAGTTTTCTTTAGAGGCTTCAACAATCGCGGCAATTTTGTCTGCTTCAACACGAGTCATCAGGGGGGTAAAGCTGTTGATGCGGTGATTGAGTAAGGCTGTGGCGTTGCTAGGCCAAGCTTGTGGCTCAATGTTGAGGAAGCTTTCAGCGTTAGTGGCCAAAGCTGGAATGACGGGGCGTAAATAGGCGACCAATAGGCGGAATAAGTTGACGCCCATGGAGCAAACCGCGTGTAATTCAGCGTCTTTGCCTTCTTCTTTAGCAATTAACCAAGGTTTTTTGTCGTCGATGTACTGATTAGCTTTATCGGCTAGAGCCATGATTTCGCGCATGGCTTTACCAAATTCGCGATTTTCATAGAGTTCGGCGATGCTGGTGTTAGCGTCGATAAATTGTTGGAATAAAGCCGGTTCAGCGCATTCGGCAGCTAACAAGCCATCAAAACGTTTGGTGATAAAGCCGCTACAACGGCTGGCGATATTGACCACTTTACCGACTAAATCCGAGTTAACCCTCTGGGTGAAATCGTCAAAACTTAAATCAATATCATCGACGCCAGCGCTGAGTTTGGCGGCAAAGTAATAGCGTAAATATTCTGGGTTTAAGTGTTCCAGATAGGTGCGGGCTTTGATAAAGGTGCCGCGTGATTTCGACATTTTTTCGCCGTTGACGGTTAAAAAGCCGTGGGCAAAAATCGCGCTTGGAGTGCGGTAATCGGCACCGT
>JBEGMT010000122.1:0-3117 GCA_041182925.1 Pseudomonadota bacterium
CATTATCTAAAGCCAAATAGCCTTGTGGTGTGTTGAGTAACTGCGGCAAAGGCCGACGGTTAAATTGACCGTCAGCGGTTTTGATAAACACAAAGCTTTGGCCTGTTTGACGCACAATCGCCGAGGCTGGAATCAACACGCCATTGGTTGGTTTCCCATGACCAGCAATCCAAGCGGTGATATGGCTACCATAAGGCAAGGATTTGGCTTGCGTCTTAAAGAAATAGCGTTGACCTTGGGTGAGTGGATCAATGTGCGGTGAGGCTGAAATCAATGTCGCGGGAATGGCGTTTTGGCGCTGGCCGTGGGCATCGATAACAATCTGGCTGACACCTTGGCCGAGTTCGCTGTTAGCGGGTAAGGTGATTTGGATGAGTTGGGCGCTGTGTTTTAAAAACTGTTCGGCTTGCGGGTGGTTGCTGGTCGTGAACCAAGTGCTCAAGGTGTTGCCCCATTCCAGCTTGCTGTTTTCTAACAAGGTTTGTTGTTGGTAAGCGCTGGCGTCGAGATTGGCGCGGTCAGCCAGTGATTGGGCTTGTTGTTCTTGCAGGCGGCGGCTGGAAACGATGTCTTGGCTGTGCAGGTTTTGAGTGCGGGTTAAATTCAGTTGCGCTTCGGTATAACGGGCTTTGGCGCTTTGCTGTTGGGCATTGGCGGCTAGGTATTGTTGGCGCAGTTGCAATAAAGGTTCCAAATTCATCACTTTGCCAAAGGCCGTAAATTCGGCTTGTTGCTGGGCGGCTTGTAAGGCTTGGGTTTTGATACCGGCTAATTTTTCGGTGGCGCTTGCTAGTTGTAGTTTGCTGGTGTCGCTATTGCTGGCTGGTTTGCTGGGTTTTACATCGTCATCATCGTCAGCGAGCGCTAAATTGATGATGGATAAGCAAGTAAGCAAAGCAAATAGGGTGCGCATGATAAAAAAGCCTGAATAAACTGGGTTTTGATTATAAATGGTTGTTAGGTAAAACCATCAGCATTAAGGGTATTTTTGTTGTTTATAAAAAGGATTCGCGTTGCGAGGCTGTTTGAATGTCGGTGCTCGGCGCGGCAGACGGGGCAATAAGCTGCAGCGGTTGATTTACAATTTTTTGTTGTGTAAAAAAAATCGTCGGTTATGCTTTCCAGCAAATGTTCAAGCTAAAAGGGAATAGAAATGAAACCAATGCCAGAAAATCTTAAATATGCCGCTAGTCATGAATGGTCTAGTTTGGAAGAGGGCAATCTAGTTAGAGTCGGGATTACCGATTTTGCCCAATCTGAATTGGGCGACATTATGTATATTAATCTGCCGGAAGTCGGGCGGGTGGTGGTGCGTGAAGAGCAGTTGGCGGTGGTCGAGTCAGTGAAAACTGCGTCAGACTTATTTAGCCCGGTTTCCGGTACTGTGGTTGCAGTTAACGAAGCGGTGCAAGATGAGCCAGAGCTAGTCAATGATGATGCGTTTGGCACTTGGTTGTTTTGTATCAAAGCCGATGATCCAGCCGAATTGGATTTGTTGATGGATGCTGGCGCTTATCTGGAAATGATTGATCTGTAATCGACTTACGCTTAATTTTGAAATAAACCAAGGAAAATAATGACAGCTTTAATTTGTGGCTCTATGGCCTATGACACCATCATGGTGTTTCACGATCAATTTAAAAATCACATCTTGGCGGATAAATTACACATTTTGAATGTGTCGTTTTTAGTGCCAGCGATGCGTCGTGAATACGGTGGTTGTGCCGGTAATATTGCCTACAATCTGCAATTGATGAATGAACAACCCGCAATTATGGCTACCGTCGGTCACGATTTTGAGCCATATGCACAATGGTTAAGTCAAAAAGGCATTTCAACCCATTACATCAAAGTCTTGGACGACCATTACACCGGTCAGGCTTATATCACCACCGACCAAGACAATAACCAAATCACCGCTTTCCACCCAGGCGCGATGAATTTCTCGCATTTGAACGCGGTGCCAGTGGGCGAAGGCATCAGCATTGGCATTGTTTCGCCGGATGGCAAACAAGGGATGCAAGAACACGCCGAGCAATTTGCCGAATTAGAAATTCCGTTTATTTTTGATCCCGGCCAAGGGATGCCGATGTTCAATGGCGAAGAATTAATCCGCTTTTTGGACTTGGCAACTTACGCTACCTTTAACGATTATGAATCGGAATTAGTCCAAGAGCGCACCGGCTTGAGCTTGGAACAAATCGCTGAAAAAGTCGAAGCCTTGATTATCACTTTGGGCGCCCAAGGTTCAAAAATCTACACCCAAGGCCAATGTATCGAAATTCCAGCCGCTAAACCTAGCCAAATTTTAGATCCAACCGGTTGTGGTGATGCTTATCGCGCGGGCTTGTTGTACGGTTTAATCAATGAATACGATTGGGAAGTTACAGGTCGAATCGCGTCCTTATTAGGCGCGATCAAAATCGAACACAATGGCACTCAAAACCATGTGTTCAGTTTGGATGAATTTAAACAACGTTATCAAGACAACTTTGGGACTTCGTTTTGAGTTTAGCTAATACCCAACAACTTTTGGCGCTGATGGCGCGTTTGCGTGACCCCGAAACCGGTTGTCCGTGGGATGTTAGGCAGGATTTTGATAGCCTGAAAACCTACACCATTGAAGAAGCTTATGAAGTGGTCGATGCCATTGAGCGTAATGATTTCGATGATTTGCGTAGCGAATTAGGCGATTTATTACTGCAAGTGGTGTTTCAATCGCAAATTGCCGAAGAACGTGGCCTGTTTAATTTTGAACAGGTCGCTGGCGCCATCGCCGACAAATTAATCATCCGCCACCCGCATGTGTTTGGTGAAGTGGAATTTGCCGACGATGCCGAACGCCAACAAGCTTGGGAGTTAGCTAAAGAGCAGGAGCGATTGGCAAAAAACCGTCAGCAAAAACCGCAAAGCGTTTTAGATGGTGTTGCTAATAGTTTGCCGGCTTTAGTGCAATGCGAAAAAATCCAAGACCGCGCCGCTAATCACGGTTTCGACTGGCCGGAAGTTGAGCCCGTGTTTGAAAAGGTCAAAGAAGAATTGCAAGAAGTCCACGAAGCTTGGCAATCTGGCGATCAAGCCCATCTCCAAGAAGAAATTGGCGATTTGTTATTGGTC
>JBEGMT010000123.1:0-3359 GCA_041182925.1 Pseudomonadota bacterium
TTCCAGTTCTTTGTGAGCCACGGCTTTACCGGCATACAGTTCTTGTTGGCGTTGATAGGCATGACTAGCCAAAGTTAAATCGGCTTGGGCTTTGGCAAAGTCGGCTTCAACATCAGCGACATCAGGACTATCTAGTTCTAATAAACTAGAACCGGCTTTAACCGTTGTACCCAGCGCAATCGGCGTACCAATCACCCGACCGGCAACTGGCGAGCTGATTCGTGACGTTAAGCTTTCGTTGTAACTGATTTTTCCAGCCAATGGCTCCAATAAAGGATGCTGACTTAACTGCAATTGGCGAGTTTTAATATAGGCTTTTTTCGGTGAATCGGGAGCGATAGTCACTTCGCCCGCTACTTTGCTGGCTTTTTCGACTGGCGGCAAAGCTTCACCAGCACCATTGCAAGCAGTTAACAACAAAGTCAAAACCATTCCAATTAAGCATTGACGAGGTAGTTTAAGATGCCGGTTTTTATTCATATCCATGTTAGGCACAATTGATTCTCTTGAGTTCTTTGGGCAGTGTTACAGCTTTGATTGCGACACATTTAGCTCAACGGCTAAGGTTTTGGCTAAATCGTAATAGGCATTAGTGCGATTAATCATGGCAGCGTAATAATCGCGCATGATGTTTTTATAGCTACGTTGCGCTTCGATGAAATCTAAAACACTGGTGGCACCTTTGCTATAGGCTAATTCAGCGCTATTTCTGACTGCTTTGGCATCATCTAACAAACCATCATTAAAGCGCTTAAAAATTTTGTCTGCACTCTGCCAAGCCGCCAAAGCACTGACTACTTCGTTACGGATATTTAATTCGGTTTGCTCTACAGCCAAGCGGTTTTGATTTAAATTGACCGCTGCCTTGTCAGCCTCACCTTGGTACTGATTAAACACGGGAACCGGTAGGTTGAAACCAACAAAAAAAGCATTCAAATTATTATTTCCTGGGTCGCGTGCATAACCAGCGTTAACTGTCACATCCGGGTATTTCAATCGCCGCGCCAACTCTAATTGTTTGTCTGCTTGTTCTGCGCGTTGTTTATCGGCCAGTAAATCAGGTCGTTTTTGTAGCGCCTGTTCAATCAATTGTTCTTTACTTTGTTGCTGGCCAATCTCTTTCAGGCTTGGCCATTGTTCTTTGGCGACAAACTTCAAACTGTTATCCGGCCAACGCAAAATCATCGCTAATTTGGCTTGAGCTTGTTCGACTGCCGCTTGAGTATTATCTAATTCCGACTCAGTGCGGGTGGCTTCCATTTTCACCCGTAAAAAATCCGACTCGGCAATGTCACCGCTTTTTAAGCGTAATTGGTTGGCGCTGGTGAGTTGTTGATAATGCTGGAAAATTTCTGCCGCCAGCCAATGATTTTTTTGCATTAGCAACAAATCGTAATAAGCATCGCTAACCAGATTGCTAAAAATACGCAAAGCATCGCGAAAATCACTTTCAGCTGCCTGCGTTGCAAAGCCACTACTTTCAATACGTAAGCCACGCTTACCAGCCACTTCAATCAATTGGCTGAAAGAATAATTTTGAGCAAGTCCGCATGAGACGTTTGGATCATGGTTACAACCGACCGCAGAGGAGCCCATATTAGGGTTACCAGTGATCTCCCCAATCTGTACGGCAAGCGTCGGATTGGGAATAGCCGAGGCGATAATTTCATCGGCTTTGGCTTGATCGATATTGTATTGCGCAACAATCAAATCCAAATTGCGTTGATAAAACATCGCCAAAGCATCATCTAAGGCAATTTCTAAATTTTGGGCATAGGCTTCAATACTGCCGAATAGACTTAGTAATAATGCAATTACTAAGACTTTAAATCGATTATTTTCCATGCATAGATTTCAATGAGTTTGATATGACAATCTTTTTTACAAGCAATTTTTAAGCCATTAAAGACAATTAACATTTTGTAGGCTTTTAATGGCAATTTCGTGACAAAACCACTTTGAAATTGGTTTAAATCAACCAATTTATAAACCAATTGGTTGATTGGACTTGCTTGTCTATTGGCAATTCAACATAGAAACGATAGTCGATCCGCAGTATATCGATAGCGGATCGCTATTGCAAAGCATTAAGAAGGGATAACGGGAGTGGAATCAGTTAAAACGAATTTGCTTGAAATAACGCTCTAAATCAATCCGAATTGGCATGAAATAGACATGTAAGCCATTAGCTGCCGCTAATGCCATCACTTGATGCGCAAAATCGACATTCCATTGATAATCGGGCTGAAAATTTTTGGGAAACTTAACTTTGTTTTTTACTTCCCAATAATTCATTGAGGCTTTGGTGGTGATAGGGCTAATGCCGATATAGGTTTCTAAGCCTTGCATTTGTTCGGCATAAATTTCTATCATCCGGCTATCGTAAAACGGCTGCGAGAAAAAACCACCCGCTCCCGCATCAACTTTACGCTGAATATAATCACATTCTTCTTGCACGCCACTGCGATGCGGATCGAAACCCGCATAGATATTCAGGGCAGGGTAGCGTTGACGCACGACATGAATCAGATCAACAACATCGGTGTTGTAATAGGCGCGTTTTAAACCTTCCGGTGGATCGCCAGTAACCAGCAACACGCTATCCAGTTGATAGTCATCGATAATCCGAAACAAATCACCGCTACCGAGTTTAAAATCAATCGCTCGAAAATGCGGGACAAAACGATATTGGCTGCGATTGATGCGGGTCGCCAATTCCCAGCTACGCGTATCAAAGCGCTGAATATCGGGAACATTAATGGTATTAATGCCCGAATCAAGCTGTTGCACAAAGCGATATTGTTGATCAAAAGCCTCTAGGCTTCTGGGCACAATTTCAAACGAGATATTCATCCGAAACACTTACTCCACTGTCACTGACTTAGCCAGATTACGCGGCTGATCCACATCAGTGCCTTTCAATACTGCAACGTGGTACGACAACAATTGCAGCGGGATGGTGTAAATAATCGGCGAGATGATTTCGTTAACGCTAGGCATCTTTTCTATCGTGACATTTTCATCATCCGAATCAGCCAAGCTTTCATCCATAAATACAATTAACTGACCACCACGGGCGCTAACTTCCTGAATATTAGATTTGAGTTTTTCCAGTAAGCTGTTGTTAGGGGCAACGGTGACAACTGGCATTTCGGCGTCAATCAAGGCTAAAGGTCCGTGTTTCAACTCACCCGCTGGATAGGCTTCGGCGTGAATATAGGAAATTTCCTTTAACTTCAAAGCCCCCTCCATCGCAATCGGATAGTGAGTTCCGCGACCTAGAAACAGCGCGTTATGCTTATCAGCAAAACGCTGTGACAAGGTTTCAATAGACGAATCCAGTTGCAAGGCTTTTTCGA
>JBEGMT010000124.1:0-4324 GCA_041182925.1 Pseudomonadota bacterium
GTACAGAATAATGCAGGGTGTAGCCGCGTGTGCCATGTGGATCACTGTTATCGCCGCTTAAATCGTGATTAAAACTGAGATAAAACAAATCATTTAAGGTCAGCAGATGGTCGAGCGAGGTGGTGAGATTGCCTTGATATTTTCCAGTCGGCCGACTGCCAGAATCATCAGCCGCAACACTCAACCGTAATGGAAAGGCTTGTCGCCACTGAATCACCAGGTCACTTTCACCGGGCTTGACCTGATTGCCTTCAGCTGGGGTAATCTGGATGTCGGCTTCAACGGTAGGCAGCCGTTTGAAATTTTCCAAGGCTTGTTCAATATCGCGCAGGTTTAATAAATCACCGACATTGGCGGGCAAAGTATTCCAAACATGAGCTCTGGCACTGGTGCCATCAGTAAATCGAATTGAATGGATACGACCAGGGATTAAAGTGAGTGTTAATAGGCGGGTTTTTAGGTCTTGGCTTTGAGCTAACACCCGAGTAGTGACATAGCCTTTGGCAATAATCGCATCTTGTACCCGTTGCATGATTAGATTAATGCCTTTACTGCCTAGACAAAGCGGCAATTGCTGATCACTATCGCCTTGCCGATTTTCAAAGGCCACCGCCAACGCCCATTGAAATTGCTCCGAGGCTTCGCCTTGTAGACGAATTTCATCAATCGTGAAACACGGTGTTTCGTTTTGATTAAGGCTATCCATCGCGGTTTGGCTTGGCATTTCTTGCAAATGCACATCCGGTGCTGATTCTTGTCGCTCTCGAAGTTGCTGCTCTCGGGCGCGTTGGCGTTGGTATTCGTCACTCGCTGTATCAGCGAAAACCAGCCTGTATGCTAGGAGATAAACACTGACAGCCAAACTCAGTTTATTGCTAAAAATCAACCGCATACGTAACCTGCATCGACAAAAACTTTGGAAGCGATTGCTTTAAAACAATCAGTTGATGTATTCGTACTTGAAGTATGGTTAACAATCCTGATTAAGCAACCCAGAGTTATTATTTTGTTTGCCAACAATTCGATTGGAGCCCAAACCGACTCCAATCATTAAAAATAGGCTTACTTACCTTCCGCAATCCTGGCCTTCTAAATCATCAGCAAGGTGTTATGTATCGACTCACCGCAACTATCAACTGTTACTGTCACCGGCATATCTTCAACGAAAAATAGGTGTATCGCTGCCATACCCCGCTCAGGAAACGCCACAACTCGGGATTGAGTAATTGCTTTAGAGATCAAATACAACGCACCACCAATAGCAATTAAATACACTACAGGCAATTGTTCTAGGGCATTTTTGAGGCCGTGGCGGAGTGTTTGTGTTTAAAAATGATAGAGAATTTAATGCAGTTGCTTGCGTTTTTATGCGCCATGTAGCCGTTTCAACTGCTAATCGTTGTTGAATTCGGCTCTGCTAGGCTTCCACCAGGAAATTCAGTAATCCACTAACAAATCACTCAGTAGCAGAATAATTGCATGACAGCCCGAATGCGGCCGAGATAGGTTTTACGATACAATACGCAGCTTTGGCTAAGGCAAGCAAACGGCTACCTTGGTGGTTTTTCTTCAAGGCAGTAAGCCTTTATGTTCTGGAGTTATTGATATGCGCATTATCCTGTTAGGCAGTCCGGGGTCGGGCAAAGGTACCCAAGCACAATTCATCACCGAAAAATTTGCGATTCCTCAAATTTCAACCGGCGATATGTTGCGTGCTGCTGTTCGTGAAGGTACGCCGCTGGGTATTGAAGCTAAAAAAGTCATGGATGCTGGCGGTTTGGTATCTGATGACATTATCCTGGGTTTAATTAAAGAGCGTATTGCTCAAGCTGATTGCAAAAACGGTTATTTACTGGACGGTTTTCCACGCACCATCGCCCAAGCAGAAGGCTTGGCAAAAATGGGCGTTGAGCTGGATTATGTGATTGAAATCGCGGTTGATGATGAAGAAATTATCAAACGCATGAGCGGCAGACGCGTGCATTTGGATTCTGGCCGTACTTACCATGTGGTTTTCAACCCACCCAAACAAGAAGGCTTGGACGATGTCACTGGCGAAGCCTTGATTCAACGTGATGACGATAAAGAAGAAACCGTGCGTAAACGCTTGTCGGTTTATCACGAACAAACCAAACCATTGGTTGGTTTTTATTCAGCAGACAACCAATCATCAAAATTTGCTTCGATTGCCGGTGTAGGTTCAGTTAGCGATATTACCGCTAAAGTCCTTGCTGTTTTGGCATAAGCCGTTGTTATCTAAAGTGGAATCTGAACATGGCAGGTAAAACCTTATACGACAAACTCTGGGACGATCACGTTGTTCATACTGAAGACGATGGCTCGTGCCTGATTTATATTGATAGACAATTGTTGCATGAAGTGACATCACCGCAAGCGTTCGACGGCTTGCGTTTAGCCAACCGTCAACCTTGGCGGGTGGCGCGGAATCTGGCGGTTGCCGATCACAACGTCCCGACCGATCACCGCGATCAAGGCATTGCTGATCCGGTTTCGCGCTTACAAGTTGAAACCTTGGATCAAAACTGTGCTGAATTTGGGATTACCGAATTCGACATGAGCGATATTCGTCAAGGTATCGTTCATGTGGTTGGCCCAGAACAAGGCGCGACTTTGCCCGGTATGACCGTGGTTTGCGGCGATTCTCACACTTCTACTCATGGCGCCTCTGCGGCATTGGCGTTTGGTATCGGTACTTCAGAAGTCGAACACGCTTTAGCGACGCAATGTTTGGTACAGAAAAAAGCCAAAAATATGCTGATTAAAGTCAACGGCCAAGTTGGATTGGGCGTGACCGCGAAAGACATTGTGTTAGCGATTATTGGCAAAATCGGCACCGCTGGCGGTACAGGTTACACCATTGAATTTGCTGGCACCGCGATTCAAGCTTTGTCGATGGAAGGTCGGATGACGGTTTGTAATATGGCGATTGAAGCCGGTGCTCGCGCTGGTTTAGTGGCGGTTGATGACACCACTATTGATTATTACCAAGGCCGACCTTATGCACCAAAAGGTGATGATTGGGCAATGGCGGTGCGTTACTGGCAACGTCTACATTCCGATAGCGATGCGAAATTCGACAAAGTGGTTGAATTGAATGCGGCCGAAATCAAGCCTCAAGTGACTTGGGGCACTTCACCAGAAATGGTGGTGCCTGTTGATGCGAATGTACCGAACCCTGCTGACGAAGCGGATCCGGTTAAACGCGAAGGTATGCAACGCGCTTTGCAATATATGGGCTTAGAAGCCGGTCAAGCGATTACGGATATTAAAGTGGATCGCGTGTTTATCGGTTCTTGCACTAACTCGCGTATCGAAGATTTACGCCAAGCTGCGGCGGTGATTAACGGTCAAAGCAAAGCCGATAGCGTTAAACAAGTGCTGATCGTGCCCGGTTCAGGTTTGGTGAAACAACAAGCCGAAGCCGAAGGTTTGGATAAAGTGTTTATTGCCGCTGGTTTTGAATGGCGCGAGCCAGGTTGTTCAATGTGTTTGGCGATGAATGCCGACCGTTTGGAAGCAGGCGAGCATTGCGCTTCAACCTCGAATCGCAATTTTGAAGGTCGCCAAGGCTACGGCGGCAGAACCCATTTGGTTAGCCCTGCGATGGCAGCGGCGGCAGCGATTGCCGGTCATTTTGTCAATGTTGCCGATTTAGCATCAGGAGCCTCAGCATGAAAGCATTTACCCAATTAACGGCTTTGGTGGCACCGCTGGATCGCGCGAATGTCGATACCGATGCCATTATTCCTAAACAATTTTTAAAGTCGATTCGTCGCGCGGGTTTTGGCCCGTATTTATTTGATGAATGGCGGTATTTAGATCGCGGCGAGCCAGAAATGGATTGCAGCAATCGTCCGTTAAACCCAGACTTCGTGCTCAATCAGCCGCAATATCAAGGCGCACAAATTTTGCTGACTCGCGAAAACTTTGGCTGTGGCTCATCACGGGAACACGCCCCTTGGGCGCTGGAAGATTATGGGTTTCGGGCGATTATCGGTTCCAGTTTTGCCGATATTTTTTATAACAACTGCTTCAAAAACGGCATTTTGCCGATTGTGTTATCAGCTGATTTGATTGACCAATTATTCAACGAAGTCACGGATGGTTATCAATTAAACGTTGATTTAGAACAGCAAATTATCACCACGCCAAGCGGCCAAACTATTAGTTTCAGCATCGATGAAAATCGTCGCTATCGCTTATTAAATGGTTTGGATGATATTGCTTTGTCGCTACAACACGCCGACAAAATCAAAGCCTACGAAGCCGAACGCGCCAAACGAGCGCCGTGGTTGTTTAAAGA
>JBEGMT010000125.1:0-2704 GCA_041182925.1 Pseudomonadota bacterium
TTTATTACTCCCGCATATCAAAATCCATAATGCTAATGCGATGAGTAGCCCTTATCCCATTGGCTTTCCAGCGATGACGGCATGGTTGGGTGCTGTTCATGCTTTACAGCGGCAGATTCAACAAGGTGAATTGGCCGATGTGCAATTAACCAGCGTTGCAGTCAGTTGCCATCAATTTGATTTACAAACCTACAAAGGCCCGAATGACTTTGTACATTCAATTATTGGCACAGCTAATCCATTAGATAAAGATGGCAGTCGTCCGGCATTCATCGAAGAAGCCCGTTGTCATTTGGACGTTTCACTATTAATCGAATACCAAGGATTAGATAGCGATTATCTTGACCAATTCAAACAAACAGTCGATAGCCAATTATTACGGATGAAGCTGGCTGGTGGTGATGTGTTATCGGCAAAACCAGCTGAATTGTTGGTTGTCGATGAAGATAACGATCAAGAAATTAAACAAGCTTTGAGAAAACTGATGCTTGGGCATGTGTTAATTGAGCGTCGTGACTTAATGATTGCCAGTATGAAAGAGGGCAAAGATGCTTTGGAGGCTTTGCTAGATCATCTAAAAATCATGCACCGCGCGACCCAAGATGAAGATGGCAAAGTGACATGGACAACTGGACGTAAAACAGCAGGCTGGCTAGTACCCATTGCCACAGGTTTTCAGGGTATTTCAGAACTAGGAAACGCAAAAAATCAACGCGATACCGAAACCCAGCACCGTTTTGCGGAAAGCGTGGTGACACTGGGCGAGTTTGTTATGCCTTATCGCATCAATAATTTAGACGATATGCTTTGGTCATACCATGTCGATCTTGAACAGAATTTGTACCTTTGCCAAACCCTTTCAACTTAAAATACTTTCGGAGATTAAAAATGGCTATTAAAAATGATGCAACAGTATTGGCTTTCGAGAAAAAATTAGTATCTTCGGATGGTTATCTCTATGGCACGACTTGGAGAACTGATAATACATGGCCAAAATCCAGCCCCCTAAAATTGATTGAAAAATCTGTTAGAGGGACGATTTCAAATCGCTTAAAAGCCGCAATTCAAAATGACCCGTTGAAATTAAATGCCGAAGTTGAAAAACCCAATCTGCAAAAAGTGGATGCTTGTGCGTTGGCTGAAAATCAAGACACCTTGCATTTATCTTTTACACTGAAAGTCTTGGGTGGCGTCGAAAAACCTTCAGCCAGCAATGGCCCAGAGTTCAATAAATCTTATCCCAACGTCGCAAAAACCTATATTGAAGAAACCGGCTTTTCCGAATTAGCCAAACGCTATGCCATTAATATTGCCAATGGTCGTTATTTGTGGCGTAACCGAGTGGGGGCGGAAAAAATCGAAGTAGTCGTTAATATCGGTGAACAACGATTAGTCTTTGATGCCCAACAATTTTCACTGCGCGATTTCAATGCCAGCACTCCAAATTTAGATACATTAGCTAATAAAATTGCTGAGGCACTTAGCGGTAAATTACCGTATCTATTAATCAGCATTGATGCTTACGCTTTGGTTGGCAAGGCTCAAGAAGTTTATCCCAGCGAAGAACTGGTGTTAGACAAAGGCAAAGGTGACAAAAGTAAAATCTTGTATCAAGTTAATGAGATTGCAGCGATGCACTCGCAAAAAATTGGTAACGCTTTACGCACGATTGATACTTGGTATCCAGGTTTTGATGACGCACAAATTGGTCCAATCGCCATCGAACCTTATGGCGCGGTGACAAATTTAGGTAAAGCCTTTCGTACACCAAAAGACAAAGTTGATTTTTATAATCTGTTTGACCGTTTCGCTTTGGGTGAAAGTTTGGCTGATAAAAATCAAGAGCACTACGTGATGGCTGTGTTAGTGCGTGGTGGCGTATTTGGTCAAAGCGGCAAGGATTAAGCTATGCGGTTTTATTTGGAAATTACCTTATTACCGAATCCCGAAGTGGGTATTCACTTTCTCTGGTCAAAAGTCTTCCAACAGATCCACCTTGGCCTGGTTGAAATGCAAAACGACCAAAAACAACAGCCGATTGGGGTTTCGTTTCCTGAGTATGTGACGGGGGAGAAATGCAGCGTGTTGGGTGGCAAGCTGCGGTTGTTTGCTGAGGATGAAGCCACGCTGGTGAAGTTTGATGCAGCAAAATGGCTGTCACGTCTGAGTGATTACGTGCATTGCACCAGCATTCGGCCTGTGCCTGACCAGTTAACCGGTTATGCTATTTATCAACGCCAACAACCGAAAACCAACAAAGAGCGGTTGGCGCGGCGCTATGCGAAACGGCATAAGCTCGATTTTGAAACGGCGTTGAATGGCACGGTGGTATTGCGTGATCAATCGACTCAGTTTCGTTATTGCGATATGCCGCAGCCAACAATCAAAACCCCGTTTATCCGCCTGCAAAGTTTGAGTCGTGAGCAGACGTTTTGTTTGTGGATTAAGAAAACTTTGGTTTCGGAGCCTGCAACAGGTCATTACAGCAGCTATGGTCTTAGTGCCACCGCCGCTGTGCCCGAATTTTGACCCAAGTTTTTTCGCTTTTTAAAAATGTAATATGAATCAGCTAGTTGCGTTTAGTGGTTTTTGGGATGGGTAAATTGGGTTAAATCTCTTGTAAACTACGTCGCAACTGGCTTTGAGGTTTTTTGAGGTCAGTTCGCTGCCGCGCAGGCAGCTTAGAAAGTCCAGAGGATGTATA
>JBEGMT010000126.1:0-2509 GCA_041182925.1 Pseudomonadota bacterium
ACCCTATCCCCCCCCCGGCAACACCGAAATTAGTGCGCCACCAAGCGGCATGTGTATAAAAGCCAATTTAGTTAAAACCACAGCCTTGTAAAAACAAGGCAATTAACAAAATTAAAAGCCCAATTTTACTCCATAAAAATCCTAATCCGTCACTTCAACAGCAGCAGCGCCGAAGCTTGAGCAGTTGTATTTGCCAACAGTGCCAAGCCGGCTTAGAAAACTTAACTCACTCACAACCAACATTTACAAATTATCCGAAGCAAAATCCGCTAAACGTGAACGTTCGCCTCGTTTCAAAGTAATATGAGCACTGTGTTCCCATTTTTTAAAACGATCAACCACGTAGGCTAGTCCGGAACTGGTAGCAGTTAAATAAGGAGTGTCAATTTGCGCTAGGTTACCGATACAAATGATTTTGGTACCCGGCCCTGCGCGGGTCACCAAAGTTTTTAACTGTTTTGGTGTTAGGTTTTGCGCCTCATCGATAATCAAATAGCGGTTTAAAAAAGTTCGACCACGCATAAAGTTTAGCGAGCGAATTTTGACTCGGTTCATCATCAAATTATGCGAAGCGGCTTGCTCCCAGTCACTCTTACCGGAACGCCCACCCAATACTTCCAGATTGTCCATCAAAGCCCCCATCCAAGGAGCCATTTTTTCTTCTTCACTACCGGGCAAGAAACCAATATCTTCACCAACTGGCATGGTTTCTCGGGTCATAATAATTTCTTGATACAGCTTGGCTTCCATGGTCAGGTTTAAGCCGGCTGCTAAAGCCAGCAAGGTTTTACCAGTACCCGCCGAACCTAATAAGGTGACAAAATCGATATTAGGATCAAGCAACACATTTAGGGCGAAGTTTTGTTCACGATTTTTGGCGCACACTCCCCAAACATTATGTGCTTGCTCGCCAAAATCCCTCAATAGCTTCAAAACTGCAGATCCACCTTCTCGTGATTTAACTAAGGCTTGAAAGCCAGTGTCATCATCGATATAAACAAATTGATTGGGAAACCAGTCTTTTACAATTGGACTATGAATTCTGTAATAGGTATGAGCGTTTTGCTGCCACGATTCCATATTACTGCCATGTTGCTGCCAAAAATCAGCTTCTAGCAACATCGAACCACTGTATAACAAATCAATATCATCAATGGTCTGATCGTTTTGATAATCCTCGGCATTGATTTGCAAAGCAGCCGCTTTGATACGCATATTGATATCTTTTGATACCAAAATCACTTCGACATCAGGATATTCTTTAGAGAGCGCCAGCACGATACTCAGAATTGAGTTATCGGCAATTTGTCCCGGCAAATCGACTGGTAATAAATGCGAGAGTTGATGGGTTTGGAAAAACAGGCGGCCATGTTGTGGTTGTTCTGCGCTGAGGTTATTGCCAATTTTGGACAGCGGCAAACCGTCATTGATATTTTTTTGGTCAACACCACGAATTAATTCATCTAAAAAACGACTGACTTGACGAACATTACGTGAAACATCGGACAAACCTTTTTTAGCGTGGTCCAATTCTTCTAACACCACCATTGGGATGAAGATATTGTGCTCTTGAAACCGAAAAATTGATGCGGGATCGTGCATCAAAACATTGGTATCTAATACAAACAGTTTTTTGCCAACCAATTGAATATTCATCGAACTCATCCTTTTTAAAGTTAAACTTCACTCGACAACAACTGCTTACGCGATAAGATAATAGATACAGTATTCTTAGCCCTTGGTTTTTATTTTTTTACCCGCTTTAATCTACTAATCACTACATTACTTCTAGCTATTCAACTCTATACCGCTTAGCCATCTCACTTAACGCTATCGCTTTGATTTTACTGGCGTGGCCTGCCGAGCCAAACGCTTGATAACGTGATTGGCAAAGTGCTTGCATCGCATCTCTGGCAGCTTTGTAAATTTTACGGGCGTCTAAATCGGAAGCATTGTCAGGTTGCGCTAGATAGCGGCGAATCGCGCCGGTAGAGGCCATACGTAAATCGGTGTCGATGTTGACTTTGCGAACTCCGTACTTAATCCCTTCGACGATTTCATCCACTGGTACGCCGTAAGTTTGCGGAATTTCGCCACCGTATTGGTTAATCACTTGTAGCCAATCTTGCGGAATTGAACTAGAACCGTGCATCACGAAATGGGTGTTAGGTAGACGCTGTTGCAAGGTTTTTAACCGGCTAATCACCAACACTTCACCGGTCGGTGGTTTGCTGAATTTATAAGCACCGTGACTGGTGCCAATCGCCACTGCTAGAGCATCAACTTGGGTTTGGTTGACGAATTCGACCGCTTCATCAGGATCAGTTAGCAATTGACTGTGATCGGATTGTTGCTTGGTTTCTAATGAACCTAGACAACCGATTTCACCTTCAACTGAAACTCCACAAGCATGAGCCATTTTGACCACGCGGCGCGTCACTTCGACGTTGTACTCAAACGAAGATGGGGTTTTCATGTCTTCCAACAAAGAGCCATCCATCATCACCGA
>JBEGMT010000127.1:0-6085 GCA_041182925.1 Pseudomonadota bacterium
TCTAAAATATCATCCAGTTCGGCTTGATACTCTTTGTCTTGAGCCTTAAACACCATTACCCGCAACCCAGCTTGTTTCAAATAGCGACGAGGGCTCTTGCCAAACAACACCAATCCGGCAATGGTGCAACAAACAGTGTCAGCTGCTTCGACAAGAAAACCCAGCGCCAACAAGCGAGCTTGCCAAGTTTCGGGCGAGTTTGGAATGTCAGAGTCTCTCAGAATATCTTTCAAGTAATTGCTCAAACGTGCTTCGTCCAAGCAACTCATATCGGTACGAGGCACTGGCATAAGCTCGGTATGCAACATGCCGCCCAGCTCAAACAAACGCATTTGCTGTTCTCGGCTAGCCAAACGCGAAGTTGAGCCAACTCGGATATAAATTTCTTCTTTGCCGCGATCCCTTAATACATAAGGCTTTGAAATACCTTGAGGGAAGCTAATCACCGCTACTGACTTACCATCAGCCAATTTGATTTCTTCATAAAAAGGCAAAATCATTGGATGCACTTTGTCCTGCATGACATTCATCACCCATTCTTCAAGGTTTGGGCGCTGAACGCCACTGACCGATCCATCATCTTCAACCCCTAACAACAGCTTACCGCCTTGAAAATTAGCCATCGCCACCACTTCTTTGGCTAATTGTTCTGGACGAATATCGTCACGCTTAAATTCAACCCCCGAGTTTTCACCGTTGGCGATTAGTTCCAAAAGTTCGGCGTTACGCATATTGAATTTCCTTTGCTATCAGAGACTTAAGCTGTTTTTCGGCGAATGATGGCTTTAAACGTATTACCGTCACGATCATCAATGAAATCAATATCTGGGTAAGCTTTAAGCGCACGCAAAATACCGCTACCTAAACCCCGATAAGGTAAAACGCGCGGCGCAAAAGAGGCCAAAATAGGATTTCTTACATTCGAGTTACCTAACTTTATGTTTTCAATGGTCAAATTATTCGGTAAATGACCGGGGCTAATAATTTCCACGCGATCAGCAAATACCAAAATTCTGACCGGTGCAGAAACGAAATAATCGCGATGAATTAAGGCATTGGCAATCAACTCTTCCAAAACGATACGCGGAATTTCTGGTTCACCCAAGGAATTAAAGCCTTGACTACCTTGAATATGGTGAATGTTACCCAGTATAAAACTCAAGGATTTTCGGAATAAATCCGTCAACTTGCCGTTGAGATCCTGACTATCAATGTAATTGACATCGGTTATATCGCGTCCAGGAAAAGCAACCGCCTTAACAATAAACATCGGCAAACGAATATGCGGCTTTAAAGCAAACAATAAAGCACCGCAAACATTCAATTGCCCCGCTTTCATCAGATTCATATTTTCTAAAAGTCGGTGTGAAGGCAATTCCTGATCAACAAACGCTTCACCAATAAATTGTTCAAAAAACGCTTCAAAAAATGCGCTGTCAACATCAGCAATCGAAGAGCCTTGCACGGGCATTTCATCGGCATGAATAAATGCTGATTCCTGAAACATCCGCTGTAACTCTTCTCTAGCCGTGACCTTTCTTTTATCCGAGCCATTTTTTACCCAAATCAATCCTTGATTATCCATATAAGGCTTTAATAAGCCTTGCTCAACTGTGACTACAATCACCCGACCTTCAGGCAAATCGAAATTCTGCGTCAAGGGGTTAATGGCTGGTCTGATGTTATTGGTTGCCGCATTAGCAACCAGTTGATTGATCTGCCTAATATCGTCAGCAGAAAGACCAGTCATGCTGCCATCATCGTTTACGCCGATCAGAATATAACCGCCGTTTGAATTGCTAAACGCGGCCATTTCTGCCGCCAACGCCTCCGCGTGTTTTATGGTGGCCTTGAATTGGTGACGGCTATCTTCACCGTTGGCGATTATGGCTAATAATTCATTGGTCTGCATATTCACGCTCCTCTTAGCAACCGTGTTTTTCCGGTCAGCAACTCCTGCATCATGCCTTGTTTGATTTGGCGGGTTTTGCTGAGGCGTTGGTGCAGGGTTTGAATTTCGGTGTCCATGTCGGACAGGATGGTGGCGATGGCGGTTTGTTCATCTTTGGTAGGCTTAACTACCTTTATTTTTAAGCATGCTTGCTTATTCAATTTAGGCTGGGCAGTTCCAGAGTTAAGCAACGAATAGTCGAGGCTTTCTAGGAAATCAGTCAAATATCCAATATCAAAATTAGATTTTGGCTTCATGACATGAGCATGATTATTGACCCATAATTTTCCCGAAACTCGAAAAGCCAAGGGTAGATTCCTACTCAAAATATTTTCTCCATCTTCTCCAAGTAGAATCAGATCATCATCGAATATATAGTCATTCACATAATCAACAATTCCAGATGCTCCATAGTACGGATATATACCGCTGATTTTAGCTCTATCACCAGACTTAACGGGTTTTCTTAAGCCATCTAAAAAATCAACAGCATTTTGTAATTCACATATCCCCCAATCCTCCGGAATCTCCCCCAGCTCACTCTGCTTATAGCCCTTTTGCGTACCGTCTTCACGCAAAGCGAATTGTGGCAGGCGGATGCGGCCGGTGAGGAGTTGCTGCAGGGTGGCGGTTTTGATGGCCTGTTTTTTGGCAATCAGTTTTTCTAGTGAGCGAATCAGTGCATCGACATCGGACAGGGCATTGGCGATGGCGGTTTGTTCGTTTTCAGGGGGCAATGGAATCAATACTTTCCGCATTTTATTGATTCCGAATGCTGCTTGGGATGTACTATGAAGCTCGCTGTTGATTGCAACCTGGCATATATTTGATTGAAGCCAGCCCATAACGAAGTAAGAAACAATTTTAGGCTGAATCAATAAGACATTTGCACTCAACGCATAGCGAAAAGATACTGAAGGAACAAATTTAGGCTGACCTATTGTGCCGATTTTTCCGAAAATTATGTCTCCAGAATTAAGTTGAAAACTCAATTGCTGCTTATCAACAGCTTTAGAGATTATTTTGCGACTTGATTCCCAGTTAACCGTTTTGTCATTATTAAAATCACTAATACCGATATATGGCACTCCACCTGACGACTCAGGTGGAGTGCGATGATCTGGTTGAGGATCAATTATTCGAGCTATATTTTCAAGTGTAGTTAGGCGCCAATCTTCTGGAATTAGCCCCATCTCAGTCTGCTTATACCCAACAGGCACAGCTTGCCCAGCCGCTTCCACCAAATACTGCCCACTCGCCTCAGCAACCTGATTGCTAGCTGTCATAACGCCCCCCAACCATCCATTGAAAATGGCTGGTTGATAATTGACAACAACTCGCGGCACTTAACTCTCCATTTAGACGCCGTGCGTCCTGTTTTAGCCTAGTATTGAGGATGCAATATTTACTCATTACTTGCCTCCGCCAAAATCAATGCCAGCTCACGCTCAAGGCTTTCCCTGTCCGGCAGGTAGAGTTGGTATTTTTGGACAAATAACTGACTGTCGAGATGGTAAGTGGCATATTCAACCAACAGTTCGTCTTTATGCCGACTGAGAATAATGCCGATCGGCGGGTTATCGCCTTCGATGTTTTCCTCATTGGCAAAATACCCCAGATACATATTCATTTGGCCGATGTCGTGATGCCGCACCTCACCCAGCTTTAAATCAATCAACACAAAGCAGCGCAATATCCGGTGGTAAAACACCAAATCGACTTTGTAATGGGTGTTGTTGAGGGTAATGCGGTATTGACGGCCAACAAAGGTAAAGCCTTTACCCAGCTCTAACAGAAAGGGTTGCAGATGATCGCAGAGCAGGGATTCCAGTTGGGTTTCGGATACTTGGTGATATTCGGGGATTTTTAAAAACTCGAAAATATAGGGCTCTCGCAACAGATCGGTCGGTTGTTCGACTATTTGGCCTTGATGTGCCAATGTCAAAATACCTGCTTTGTCTTTGCTGGCGGCAAGACGCAAAAATAAAGAGGCTTCTTTTTGTCGTTTCAACTCTGGCACAGACCAACGTTCATTGAGTGCTTGTTTTTCGTAGAAACTACGTTCCAGATTATCCTCGATCTTGAGTAACTCAACATAATGAGACCAGCTCAATTTGTGCGAAGGCTTCGCACAAATTGGATACAGTAAATAAAATTGCCGCATTCTGGTCAGGTTGCTACGGCTAAAACCACGACCATGGCGTAAGCTCAAATCACGAGCAAGTAGACTCAGGAGCTCTTTGCCATAAATTGCCCGTTGCTGACCTTTTTGCTCAAACTCAACAATATATCGACCAATCTGCCAATACGTTTCTAGCAACTGAGTATTCACAGCTTGTAATGCTTGCATTTGTCCTTGCAGAACGGTATCGGAAACCACTCTTAATAAGGATGAGTAGTCATTCGGCAATTGAATGTCACTATTCGTTGTCATAACACCCACTCCAAGCCCATCGCCTTTAAGTGTCCGGCAACCTTTTTGCTCAATTCATCAATCGATTGGGTAATGGTGGGCAACGGCTCGGCATAACGCTCTTCCAGTTCTTTAACCCGATTCGCCAGTTGCTGGGTGACGCGCTCGATTTCGGCTTGGATGTTGGCTTGCAAACTGGCGAGCCATTTATCTTCGACGATCAGGGTTTTGATTTCCGCTTCGCTCAAGCTGGCGTAATGTTTGAACACCGCTAAATCCAGCGCTTCCTGCTGTTCTTTGAGGGATTTTTTGGCGTCGGCCTCAGCATCAAACAGTTTTTGCGTCTGTTGCAGTACGGCTTTTTCGTCGGGGTCGGTCGCCAGTTTTAAGCGGGCTTTGATGCTGGCGGCGGTGACTTTGTCTTTGTCGTTGAGCGCTTCGCTGAGCAGGCCATCGTCGCCGCTGTGTTCTTCCAGATAGCTTTCCAGCTCCTGACTGGCGGCATCCAGATCGCCCTGGATTTGCTCGATGCGGGTCTGCTGGGTTTGGAAGTAACGTGCCACCAGCAAGGCCGGTGGAATCAGCTCGGCTTTGTATTTGGCTTTGTTGATGATGAGGTCGGGCGTTTCTTTAAGCTTTTCGCCTTTTTGCGCCACCAGTTCGCGCAGGGTTTTACCGGCAGACCAGCCATCTTGTACCAGCACATAGACATCGTCCTGCATGACTTCGGCCCAGTAATCCATGAGGATTTGGTAGACGTCGTATTTGTTCAGCAAGGCGCTGTCGGCGTAGGCGTGTAACAGGTCTTCGCTGATGCGTTGAATAATCGTTTTCGGCAATTGACCTGATTCAATAGCACTTAACGCGGCACGGTCACGCCATGCACTAAAGGGCTTTAAGCTTTGCTCGGCAAAAGCAATGAATTCCGGGTGGTTCAAGATGGTGGGTTTGACTTGGGCTGTCGAGATTAGCGCTTGGCTGTAACCGGGACGCAGTTCAGCAAACAGGCCGTGACGCAGGCTGGGGAATACCTGCCAATAGGCTTGCAGCGCGGCGATGTCGCGGTTGGGTATGCCGCCTTGCAAATGGCCGCTTAAATCGTGCAGGTCTTCGGGTTCGCTGCTGTCGATGTAGCGGGGAATGTTCAGGTTGTAGTCGTTGGCGGCGATTTCACTTAACGCCACCATGCGGCTATAGCGCGGCAACAGCAGTTGCTTGGTAAAGGCATCGACGATTTTGTGGATGTCCTGCGCGCGCAGGCGGTTTTTATTGCCGTCTTTTAGATAGCCTTTGCTGGCATCGATCATGAAAATACCACTGCGGTGCGAAGCGTGCTCCTTATCAATGACGATGATGCAGGCCGGAATGCCGGTGCCGTAAAACAGGTTGGCAGGTAAGCCGATAATGCCTTTGATATATCCCTGTTTAAGCAGATTTTCACGAATCCGTGCTTCGGCATTACCGCGAAACAACACGCCATGCGGCAGAATCACTGCACCTTTGCCGGTGCTTTTTAGGCTTTTGATGATGTGCAGTAAAAAGGTGTAGTCGCCGTTTTTATCGGGCGGTATTCCCCAGGTGAAGCGGTCGAACTCGTCTTCTAGCGGGTTAATGCCGCTGGTCCAGTTTTTGTTGGAAAACGGCGGATTAGCCACCGCGAAATCGAAGGTTTTGAGTTTACCGTTGGTGTCTTTCCATTGCGGATCGGCAATGGTGTTGCC
>JBEGMT010000128.1:0-2786 GCA_041182925.1 Pseudomonadota bacterium
ATCCACAACAGAGAAGTCGGGTTAGGCGCCAGCCATCACCCGACCGCTTGAATTAAAACTTATTGTTTACCAAACAGCATGGGGCCTTTAAATTGCTGTTTGTTTTGTAAACAGAAGAAAGTCGCGGTATCGAATTTGATTTGCAAAGTGCGAGTGTCTTCACTGTCATCCAAGTATTTTTCAGCATCAACTTCAGCCAAATCGTCAGAAATGTGTTTGGCAATACAGCTACAAGTTTCTTGGGCGCGTTTTTCTTCAACATCTGGATTGTTTGAAGCCGCTAACTCGCGAGTCACGCAATTTTTAGTAAATTGTTTTTCAAATTTTTGTTTCACCGAATCACTGGCTTCGCCTTCATCGACTTTATTGTGTTTAGCCGCTTTCACTGAAGAAGCATTTTCTTGAGTCGCTTCTGGTTCGTCACTAGAACAACCGTTAATAAACAAGGCTAATGTGGAAATCATCAGCAACATCAACATTTTCGAGAATAGAGTTTTTTTCATGATGCTTTTTTAGTTAGTTAAGTAAATCGTTTAATAAAGGCGCCAATCGGGATTGTTGGCGTTTTTGTTGTAAGCGGTTGGCGATAATAATACTTTTTAGCTGATTCAAGGCTAGATTGAAATCATCGTTGACTATTAGATAGTCAAATTCGGAATAATGACTCATTTCAGTAACGGCATCGCGCATACGGCGAGCGATAATGTCCTCATTGTCTTGGCCACGATTTTGCAAACGTTGGCGCAAGACCTCAATTGAAGGCGGCAGGATAAAAATCGAAACACAGTTCGGCAACATGCGCTTGACTTGCGCCGCACCTTGCCAATCAATTTCTAAAATTACATCTAAACCTTGAGCTAGATTGTTTTCGACCGTTTGTTGTGCGGTGCCATAAAAATTATCAAACACTTGGGCGTGTTCTAAAAAAGCTTGTTCAGCAATCATGGTTTTGAATTGCTCAACAGCGACGAAGAAATAATCAACTGCGTGAGTTTCACCCGGACGCATCGCGCGAGTGGTGTGTGATACCGAAACCGCTAAATCGTTTGTTTCTGCGCGGAGCTGTTTTACCAAGCTGGTTTTGCCAGCGCCAGACGGCGCGGAGATGATGTAAAGTTTGCCTGTGGTCATGTCTGTTGGATGCTTTTATCAATGCGGCCGTCATTCTTTTCTGATAACGATCAAGAGTCAAGCCAAAAAAGGCCTATGTGATATTATGAGCCGCCTTTGGAACTGGATCTTTGATTGCCGATGAGCACTATTTGGAACAACTGTCTAGCTAAGCTTGAACACGAAATACCCTCTTCCGATTTCAGCACCTGGATTCGTCCTTTACAAGCCGTGGAATCGGACAGTCATTTAAAATTACTGGCACCTAATCGCTTTATCATTGACCACATCAAACAGCATTTCTTTTCAATCATCGAAGATGCTGTGCATGAGTTTTCTAATGCTACCCTCACTGTGCATTTTGAAATTGGTAGCAAAAAAACCACCACTATTTCGGCACCGGTTATCACTAAAGGCCCTGCGCCGAAAAAAAATCAGCCTAATTTTTTAAATAAAGCTTTTACCTTTGAAAGCTTTGTCGAAGGTAAATCCAATCAATTGGCTAGAGCCGCATCAATGACGGTGTCGGATAATATCGGCAAGGTCTATAACCCACTGTTTATTTACGGTAATTCTGGTTTGGGTAAAACCCACTTGATGCACGCAATTGGTAATGCGGTGTTGTTAAAAAATCCTAATGCCAACATCGTGTATTTGCACTCTGAAAAGTTTGTGCAAGACATGGTTAAAGCCTTACAGCAAAACAGCATCAACCAATTCAAAGAATACTATCGCAATATCGATGTATTGTTGATGGACGATATTCAATTTTTAGCCGGTAAAGAGCGGTCGCAAGAAGAGTTTTTTCACACTTTTAATAATCTACTCGACCAAAAGCATCAGGTAGTTTTAACTTGCGATAAGTATCCGAAAGAAATTGAGGGCTTGGAAGACCGTTTGAAATCACGTTTTAGTTGGGGGTTACCGATTGCTATTGAGCCGCCTGATTTAGAAACCCGTACCGCGATTTTGATTAAAAAAGCTCAACAAGTGGGTGTGGAACTGGAACAGGAAATTGCCTTTTTCATTGCTAAGCGAATCCCCTCCAATGTTCGTGATTTAGAAGGTGCTTTAAGGCGTGTAGTGGCAAATTCACAATTCACAGGTCGTGACATTACTTTGGAATTTACCAAAGAAGCGTTGCATGATTTGATTAGTTTGCAAGACAAACTGGTCAGCATCGACAACATTCAAAAAACCGTTGCTGAATACTTCAAAATCAGACTCACGGATTTATCGTCGAAAAACCGTAAACAATCAATCACCAGACCTCGGCAAATTGCCATGTGTTTAGCGCGTGAGCTAACCTCACATAGTTATCCTGAAATCGGTGAAGCATTTGGCGGTCGTGACCACACCACGGTGATTAATGCCTGCAAGCGGGTTGCTGAGTTAAAAGAAGAAGATGTGAAAATGGCAGAAGATTATAAAAACTTACTCAGAACCTTATCCCATTGAGTTAGTTTTTAATGAGTTTACCCATAAAACCGCTTGTACTTTTCAGTGCAAGCGGTTTTTTTATGGGTAAAAATCAACTTATCCACAGGTTAAGCTGATTGTGATTAAGTTGTCAGCATCTCTTAGTAAAAACTGTGGAAAACATGAGGTTAAAAATGGCTATCAAGCTTATCCACAATCTGTTAACAAGTAAAAATGCTAATTATCTACAGTAATAA
>JBEGMT010000129.1:0-3481 GCA_041182925.1 Pseudomonadota bacterium
GGTTAGTGGCAAGCTGAAATCGGACAACGAACGCTGTCAGGAATGTCATGGTGCAGATGGTTTCAGCGTTAGTGAAAAAATTCCCAATCATGCCGGACAGCAAGTAGCTTATTTAATTAAGCAATTGGCTGATTTTAAATCGGGGCGTCGTCATCATGAAACCATGACTGTAATGGCTGCCGATTTGGATGATGCCGATAGCGCTGACATCGCGGCTTATTTTGGCAGTCAGAAATTGATGCAAGGTGATGGCAGTGTTGGTTTAGCCAGTGGATTGGCGAAATCTTTATTGCAAAAGGGGGATGAGATTCGACACTTGCCGGCTTGTGCCAGTTGTCATGGTGAAAATGCCAAGGGCAGGGCGGCTGATGGCGTGGTTTATCCGGTTTTAGCCGGACAACGTAAGATTTATCTTCGCACCCAGTTAGTCAATTGGAAATTAGCCGAGCGTACTAATAGTCCTGATGGGGTGATGAATAAAATTGCTCAGCAACTAAGCGACGATGAGATAGAGGCGTTGTCGAGTTATTTGGCGGGGTTGAGGTAACTGAAGGTCGGTAATACTTTTATTGGTACCCACCGCGTAGCAATGAAAGCTTTAGTGTTAGCAAATGTTCGATGCATACCCTACTGCTTAATGGGTCATGACTCGCTTGTCTGTCGCGGGATTTAATCTGAGCTTAGGTGGGTTTTAGTTAATTTTTTTTAGAGCACAACAATGAAATTTTTGAATTGGTTGTTATATCAAGTCCATCGTTGGCTAGGTGTGGCCGTGGGCTTATTCATGTTTTTCTGGTTCTTTACCGGTTTAGTGATTATCTACTCACCCTCACTCAATCAAAGTCGTACCCAACAATTAGCGCATGCCGAAAGCTTGTCACCTCAAGTCCATTGGCTCAGTTTGGGCGAAGTTTGGCAACGCAGTGCTGAGGAACGCAAAGCCTTGGCGGATGAATCCAAGCCTAAAGCCAATGCTGAAGCGATGGGGCAGCATGGAGGAGGTGAAGCGACAGCGAATCATCAAGCACATAAGCCGGTAAGCATTGTTGATGCACGCCTGCAGAGTATTGCTAATCAACCAGTTTGGTTGGTTGAAGACAGTCGAGGTAAGCGTTTTGCATTATCGGCTTTGGATGGCAGCGTGTTGAAAGTATCGGCAGAACAGGCGGTTTTGATTGCCAAGCAATGGGCTAAAGCACAGGGCTTTGAAGGTGATGTGCATGCGAATTTGCTTGAAACCATCGATAGCTCGATTTTTTTGCGTAATCAAGAGGCTTTAAAACCGTTTCATAAAATCGCTGTTGCTGATAATGGCCAAGAATTGTTAGTGTCTTCACGAACTGGTGAGGTTTTACACACCTCAACGCCAGTGGGTCGGGCTTTCTATTTATCAGGTAACTGGTTACATCTACTTAAGCCGCTGACTTTATTGGGTTTTGAAAATATTCGTCATGATGTTCAGCTCTGGACTGGATTTATTGCCACGATTGCTTCAATCACCGGTTTAATTATTGGTTGGATTCGCTGGCGCCCGGGCTTTGGTGGTAAGCGTACTTATTCACAAGGTCGTACTCAGCCATACCGTGAATTTTGGTTTAAGTGGCATTTTTGGAGCGGCTTAATCGGTGGCACTTTAGCTTTGTTGTGGGCATTGAGTGGTTATCTGGACACTAATCCAGGCAAGATTTTCTCTGCTGGCGAAGTTAGCAAAGATGAATTGGCGCGTTATATCGGTGATGAACTACCGCCAGTCATTGCCAATTGGCAGCCTGCAACCCAGATTGTACTGAGTGAGGCGCAAGATGTGGTCGAGTTGAGTTGGCGCAGATTAGGCGGTGAGGCGGTGTTATTGGCTTATAGCCGTGATGGTCAGCGTTGGCCGCAAGTGGTTGAGGGCGCTGCGCCGCAATTTGTCGAAACTTCGTTGCTGTCAGCGGTGCAACGTGTCAACGCCGATGCGCCAATTGCCAAGCAAACGCTGTTGAACCAATACGACAGTTATTACTACCCTCGTCATAACCAAGGTCAGCTAGAAAGACCTTTGCCAGTGTTGAAAGTTGAATTAGCCGACCAAGCGGGTACCCATTTTTATCTGGACCCACAAGATGGGCGCTTATTAGCCAAATTGGATAGCAGTCGTCGTCTGTTTCGTTGGGTTTATACCGCGATACATCATTGGGACTTTGGTTGGCTGTATTACCGTCCAGTTTGGGATGTTTGGATGCTGACTTGGATTGGTTTTGGCTTGGTGTTGGGGCTAAGTTCGGTGATTTTGGGCTGGCGTCGCTTGAAAGTGACCGTGTTGCCTAAAAAGCAGCCTGCTAAAGCCGCTAAAGTTGGTGCTCCGATACTAGCAGACTAAAGTCAATCCTATTGATTGTGTGTTGGTTTATCAGCACACAATCAGCATTTTTATCGAAACATTGCTGATATTCAAGCAATTGTCATCTGATTGTTAAGATTTGTTGTGGTTACGGTTTCAAGATCCTAGCAATCGACTTGGTTTTATAAATCTGTTTAAGTGTTAAAAAACAACAAGATGTATTGAATTTGCTATTTGCTTAGCAATTTTTTACCGACACCCTCGTTTTTGGCACAATGATTGCAGTACATGAATTGAAGATTTTTAATTCATGGAGTAATCATGGCTAATTTAAGTAAATTAACGCTCACGGCGGCGATCCTCACGGTGCTTTACGGCGCTCCCCTTTATGCTGTTGATAGCGATGCGGTTACCAGTGCTGATAGCAAAACTAAAACCGATAAAAAAGCCGATAAAAAGGACGAAACTAGTGAAGAAAACGCTAAACAACTGGAAAACGTCTCTGTTACCGGTCGTGGTCAAATTCGTCAGGTGACGACCTTAAATAGCGCCGATATTGCTACCGCTGCGGCGGGTACCAGCCCACTCCAAGCCTTGAACAAATTACCAGGGGTTAACTTTAACTCTGCCGATAGCTTAGGTAATTATGAGTGGGGTAGCCGTATCAGTATGCGCGGTTTCAGCCAGAATCAATTAGGTTTCACCTTGGACGATGTGCCGTTAGGTGATATGAGTTATCGCAATTACAACGGCTTGCATATTTCACGGGCGATTTCATCGGAAAACTTGGGCAGAATTTCTGTGTCGCAAGGGATTGGCGCTTTAGGCACCGCCTCTAACAGTAATTTGGGCGGAACCATCCAGTTCTATTCTTTAGATCCATCGGACAAAGCCGGTGCCAAAGTTGAGCAAAGCGCGGGTGAGTATTCAACTTTACGGACTTTTGGCCGCTATGACTCCGGTTTACTGGGTAACACCAACACCAAAATTGCGGTTAGCGTCAGCGATCAAGGGCAAGACAAATGGAAAGGAACCGGCGAACAGAACTCAACGCAGGTTAATACCAAGTTGGTGACCAACTTTGATAACGCCAAATTAAGCGCATTTTTTAACTGGTCAGACCGTCAAGAAGCCGATTACATGGATTTGTCCAAAGAC
>JBEGMT010000130.1:0-3093 GCA_041182925.1 Pseudomonadota bacterium
AATTAACGCTAGCCGTTTTGATACGCGCATCTCGATTAAGGACCATTTCAATTAAAAGGGCACAAGATGCGCAGCTCATGCCCTCGACAGCCAAGTCTATATCTTGCAAAGGGCCATTGAATTCTTTTTTCTTCTCTTTTTTTGATTTCGACTGTTTTTTCGCAATGTTACCTAGCACCGCATCGAGCAGTATCAAAAGGTTTCGTGGAGGCAAGCGCGAGGAGTCAAATTCAATCACCACTGACCCAATATCGAACACCGAACGCACCTTCGTAATCTCGGGTCGCTTTTGCAGCAGAATCTCAAAAATGTATCCACGTTCCGGATCATTGAGCAACACCGGCGTAATGATGCGAATGCGATTTTTTAGCTGATGTTCAATGTGAAAATGTTTGTAATGTTCGCTGACGATATCCATGGATGCTCTCCAAACATGTTCATAATGCGCGACAAATCATCAAAGCCTGCCTGATTATTCAACTTCTAGCCGACGACGACGCCATAAGACAAAAATTACTTACGTTTACGCGAACGCACCAGCAAGAAAAACAAATAAAAAGTGGCTAACCATTCATAACGGTATGTAAAAGGCTTTACCAACCATTGCTGAGTAATTCGCGTCCAATGAGTTTTGATCAAGTACATCACCAAAATATCATTCAAGAAATCAATGATGGCTTTTTCAGGATCCCTAACTAAAGCTTTAGGACCTTGGCTAGCTAATTTACCCAGTAATTTGGCGGCTTGTGCCGTTTCTTTAGCCGCATCAAGTTTGGCGCGCCACCAGACCCCGACGCGACTATGATGAAATTTACTCAAGAGTCTGACACTGGACCGGTCAGAAGCGACATTCACGATGGGTGTTTGAAACAAACCTTGCTGTTCCATTTCGGATAGTCTTTGAACCATCTGCTTGGCTACATCGATGAAGCCACAAGATGCTTCGTGGTAACGAATAGATAATTTGCGAGAACGAGGAGACAATTTAACCGCATAAACACCGTCAATTGCTGACAAAGCGTCAACGACCCGATCAGCAATATGAGCCTGCACAGCGCGCGGAGGAACGTCGAAACGAATATGCCCAGCGGCACGATAACGTACTATGAATTCTTTTTGGATAGCCATATATCAGGTGGATATCATCGTTCCACACATCACCTTTTGGTCATTGCAGGAACTCTTGATCAACGTGAATAAGAGGGGTTAATAAACAGCAATCGGCTGAGCAGAAACTCAAAACAAAAACGGGCTAACCCGTCATCAGGTCACGCCCGTTTGCCATCAAAAACTGTCCAGCCTTATATCCCGCCTCTATGAGCGCTCAATCGGTTTCTTTAGCTTCAGCGACGATATCTTCTAGATTTTCTTTTTGGTGCAAAATGAAATCCTTGCTGGCGTCTATGGATTTCGTAGCACTGGCTATGATTTCTTTACGGTACTTATAAACAAAAAAACCAGCGACCATTCCCAAACCGAAAACTAAAACCGGATGTTTACTGACCTTGTTCATTAATTTACCTCCTGTGTTGACGGTTGCAGTGGCCAAGGTACCGGCTATGACCTGCTTGCTCATCGATGGACTTGATTGTGACTTAGCGTCGTGATTGTGCGCCATAATGGCCTCCTTTGCGGTCAATCGTTTTTAGAATGCTCTTCTGAATCCGATAAAACCTGTTCTTCATGCAGCATCTGATAAATACCTTTACAGCCTTCACAACAAAATTGTTTGCTGCCTTCAGTGGTATTCAATTGAAAACCCTCAACCTCAACTGTCAAACCGCAGAGATCACATTCTTTGTTGTTTTCAGTCATCGCTACCAGTTGCTCAAATTCAATGGAGAGTACAATTTGCTTAGCACCTCATTATAACGAACTCGATTTTCAACACAACTACAGAAGATGCGCTACAAAAACACCATCACCATTTCTTGTTGGCTGCTGAGGGGCGAGTAAGGCCTCTAGGATCAAATCATGAGTTGAAGCGATAGATCAAGTTAATCGACGTAGTTCGCTGGCTTCTGGGGCGCGGATCGCAGCCGTATGACTGGAAGCTTTCATTAAAGCGATTCTCAACGCACCGGTCAAACTGGCACTTAACCCCAAACGTGCCGCCAAAGCTGGCACCAGGATCATTGAGGTTAGCGCCAGGCCCGCGCCCAAAATCAAAGCGCCAGTATTGATTTGTTGAGCCGTATTTGCGTAGTTAGTGACAATCAATTCTTGAGTCATGCGCCCACCTCGACAAAATAAAAATATATCTAAGATGCTGCAAAAAAAGTGCCACAACCTAACCTATTGATTAATAGGTAATTAATATAATGACTTCTTATTCAAAAATAAAAACTGTGTGAAATAGCCTAGTGTCACTATGTCATTTAACATAGTTTAATTCTTCCATGCCTTGTTGAAGCAATCGATCCGCCAGCACCTCGGATTTAATTTTTATCGGTAATGACAAGGAGGCACTGGCCATATCGACGATAGGTAATTCAATATTCTCATTGTTTAGGGCCCATCGCGCATAACGGTTATTGAACTTCCGATAGCGCACACAAACAGTAATATGCAAGGCCCCCTTGGCATCATCAGGCACATTGAAGCTGTAATGAGCAAGATCACTACCACCAGGGGGGATCACCCGTTTGAAGCTATCGCCCACCATGTTAAATAAGTCGTGACGCCAAACCGCATTACCTGCTCGATCTATAGGAATGGAGCGATAAAAATGCGCTCCCTGATCGACGTTGTTATCTGAGTCCAGGTATCCCGATTCATAGACTTTTAAACCCTGAGCATCGGTAACCAAAACCTGCAACCAAGCCTCATTGATGTCGGTCGTCCCTCCTGGAAAGGCATGACCAACCTGCGCGTTACTGACCGTGACGTCAATGCCAATTTCTTCGCCTAGATAGACATAAGCCGGTGCTTCTGTTGAAGACATCAAATGACTATCCATAGGACGATGACTCAATGGTGCCTGTTTACGATTAGGTCTATCAATACTGATGCGCAAACGGTCTTGGCGTAAAAATTCAATGGTGCGTTGCAATTGAGGCCGATTTTGCATCAGCCAGGGAATCGCAGTATTAG
>JBEGMT010000131.1:0-3968 GCA_041182925.1 Pseudomonadota bacterium
TCAGCGCATCGGTGGTGGTGCCGGTGGCGCAAATTCGGCCTTGGTTGGCAGACGATAAGCATCAACATAGCGTCAAATTAGTCAGCAACTGCGAATACCGTTTATTCCAGCGCCCTGATGACGCGATTATTCCCGGCTACGACAAGCAAACCGAAGCCAATATGTCTGAAGCCGGTAACTTCATGGCCAATTTTGAACCTTTGCATGGCGAAAAATTGGCGGCTGTGGTCGATGATGTGATGGCGTTTTCTAAATTTACTGCGCCCATGCACGATTTGTTAGCCAAAGCCCATGCAGAAGGTGAGGGCTATGTGGTTTCTTCAGCGCATCCGCGTTTGGTGGATGGTAAACCATCGAAAAACCCGCGTTATTTAGAAACCCGTGCCGATATTGTTAAGCCGATGCGTAAATATCTGGCCGAAGTGGGTGCCAGATTGCACCGTAAAATTCCGTTACAGCAACCGGTTTGTTATCCGGTTGATGCCGTATTAACCGGTCGCCGTAACAATCCACCTGAGCCGGGGATTCGTTCCTTAGCAGTTTACAATCCGATTCATTATCAAGAATTGCCAGAATTGTTCATGGACTTTATCTGTTCATTAACCGGTAAATCGCCCTCAACCACTGGCGCGGGTAGTGAAGGGGCGTTAACCAAAGGGCCGTTTAATGCCTTGCGACCAACTGCTGATTTAAACAATGCCTTGGTATCGTTCATTTTGACCGGCTACCCTGGGTTTTCTAGTTCAGCGGGTTTTATCGGCCCTGATATTCGTGTCGATCACGACATCAGTTTATTGATTCCTGAAATCTGGGCGAGGTTGTTGCACGAAGAACGTCAGCCAGAGTATTTAATCAAACACGGCTTTTTAGAGCCGTTAGCCGATTTTGAATATCAAGGTGAAACCGTGTTAGCCAGTCGTTTGGGCTACCGGATTACCAGCCGGTTTGTGCATGGCTTGATGGGTAAGATTTTCGACAATCCTTATGCGGTGTTCACCGATGAGTTGTTGCAACCAGAGCGCCAAGATTTGGCGGTGTTTGTCGATGGTGTTAATAACATCGTCGATACCCAGCAAAAAGTCGCTAAACAGTACATTGCTGATGGCAGTATCGAAGACGCTTGCCCACCGCTGTATGCCTTGCTGCATATTATGGCCAATGGCGACTATCAAGGTAAAGATGCTCATCATCCTGAGATTCGCGCTATGTTTACCCGCGAATATTTGCTGGCATCGGCTTGGTATCAAGAGCGCTTGTTAATTAAACAGCAACGCGATATTGCCTTGTGGCAGCGTAATGTTGATAACTTGCAGGCGTTTATTAGCCATGAGCGTAATAAAGGCGCGACGTTAAGTTTGGGCTTAGAACAACGCTATCAAGCCGCGCAAGCTAAGTTACAAACCGTGCAAAGTCCCGCTTATTTGCAGGCTTTGGTCGGTAGTTTGGGCGCTGATCCGTTGGCGGCTTATCAGGCGAAGGTTTGGTGATTGTTTTATGAGATTGGATGGACGGGATTAATCCCGTCCACAATATTTCAAAATTACAGGTAAGACGGGTTTAAATGCTTTGGGCGTTGTTATCGCTGACTCAAAGCAGTTTGACCAATGCAGAAATAATCGCTATTTGACCTAACGATAAGCCAATAGCCCATTTAACCAGTCTATTCTCAAGCTCAAGAAAGCGTGAGTCCATGCGTAATTCAAGCTCTCTAAGTCGATTATCGAGTGAATTGTTGGTAACGATGCTATCAAGCTCATATTCATGCCGTGCTTGCTCAAGTGTTGATGCAATCGTGGCTTTTTGTAAGCGTGTAATCGTTTCTGCCTGTTGCTCGCTAAAACCTGATGATTTTAATTCGTTGAAAAATTCATGGGTATCAAAAGTAATGGTAGCCATCCTGTAATCCTTGCTCTAATTTGCCACAAGTTTACCATCAACCTAAATAAATTCATCGGTTTTCAAGGGGGCGTAACATAAGTTAAAGATACTGATTTTTTAGCAGAATGTAATGCTGGTAAGAATATTCCAAGAAGGCCTTTTCATTCTCACTCAAAGCTCTAGCTTGTTTAGCGGGCGCTCCCACATATAAAAAACCCGATTCCAGCTTTTTCCCCGGTGGCACCAAAGCCCCAGCCCCCAACATCACATAATCTTCAATCACCGCATCATCCATCACAATCGCGCCAATGCCAATCAAGCAGTAATCGCCCACCGTACAAGCATGAACCACGGCACGATGACCAATTGTCACGCCTTTGCCTATCGTTAAAGGATGGCCTTTCGGTGAAAAATCCCCTGCATGAGACACATGCAACACTGCGCCATCTTGCACATTAGTCCCCGCACCAATGCTGATTTTCTCCACATCACCACGCACCACCGTTGTGGGCCAGATTGAAACATCATCGCCAATTGTCACGTCACCAATCACCACCGCGCTATCATCGATGAAAACCTGATTGCCAATTTGTGGGTGTTTATCTTTAAACCAACGTATTGCCACGCGTACTCCAAAACCAAGCGGTAAAAAAGGGTAGGGATGTTACGCAAATAATCAGCTGGATGCTAGTCGAATGAATATATGTCCTCAATTGGTTGTGTGATTGATTAGTATAAAAAAATTAATCGGGTGAAACTTCAAGCCATTTCTCAATGCAAAAACTATGAGAAATATTTTTTTCTATTGTCACAAGCAACCATTTACCCTCGACCTTAGAAAGCATAGCTTCTTGTTTACCCGTATAACCACCAAATGAGTTTTTTGCATTAACTTCAAGACAAGCCATTTTGTTTTTTACTTCAAGATCGCCAAATATGACTGAATTTGGGTCTTTAAGCACATTAATTACAGCTTTTTTTATTTCTGTTTGCTCGAAGCTAAATGCAAAAGCCATGTTCGTGAAAATAATATAAATAAGTATTGAGCTTACAGTTTTTTTCATAAATTTAATTTGGCTAAATTTGCATTGATTAATTTGGTCTGCCTGCACCAGTGCATTGGTATTCGATAGTGGCAATCCATCTGTTACAGCCGCTATTCGATGAATTAATACAGTTGGAAATCACTCCACCAAATATCTCGGCACCTGTATAACCCCAAGCCGTACACTTTTGTTTTGCAGCTATTTCTCCTTGTGCAGGATCGATTTGTGGTTTTTCAAATAATCCATATTCATATGAGAGTTTAACAGTTCCATCAGCACGACTACCTCCAGTCGGTATTAAGGTTTTTTGTGTTGCACAACCTTGTAATAATAGAGCTAATATCAACACTATTCTGTATTTAAAAATAATCATTTTCTATCCTATAAAAATTTATTACTAAAATTTAACACCAACTGTGCTATATGCACCTTGAAAACCAGTCAATAAACCTAATCTATAGCCATGTTCCAGCATATAACCCGCCGATAAATCAATATCTGTTAAATCGGTTTTAAATGTATAGCCAAGACCACCACCCGTTTCAATAATCACATTAATTAAGTCTTGCTTACGGCTATAAGTGGAACTGAAATTGTTTCCAGAGCAGGTATAAATCAGTGAAGTACTGGTGCAGGTACTATTATCTGAATTAAAGTTTGTTGAAGTGCTATTGCCATGAAGGAAACTCGCGCCAAAATTAGCAAATAACTTGAAATTGTTAGCAAAAGGTTTCCAGATTGGATTCAGATTTAATCTAGGCCCAACTGCCCAAGCATGAGTTTTTTCGCTACTGCTAGTATTACCAATTGTTGTGGTTGTATATGATGTGTAACCATTTTGTGACCAGACACTTCCTCCGCCAATTGATGTATAAGAATTAGAACCATATAAATTATCAGTCGCTGAGACATAGCGAATACCGCCAGATACCTTTAATGATAGATTTTCATCAAACGTCACCAACTTTCCGATTTCAAAATCTAATTGATTAAAGTCATTTTTGTAATTATTAGGCGAATTAAACATACCAATCATATTAATAC
>JBEGMT010000132.1:0-6597 GCA_041182925.1 Pseudomonadota bacterium
TAACGCGCTGTTGTTTAATTTAAAAACCTCGCTTGGCGATATGAATCAGCAATTAAAACCGGCTTTGGCGGCGAGTTTGTTTAAAGATCGGGTGTTGTCATTGGGCGCAGTGGCGCAAATCAGCGGCTCGAGTTTGTCTGAGTTTATTAGCCATTTAACAGAGTTGGATATTGATTTGGTTGTTGCTGATAGCCAAACCGCAAACGAAATGGCAGTGTTAGATTCGTGGTTGTCGTAATTGCCGATGCAGGGCTGTTGATCGGCTTGGCAAAAATTCAGCAGCTGGATTTGTTGAAGGATTTATTTTCCAATCTGCTGATTACTCAGGCGGTTGCTGATGAATGTTTACGTTGTTCATCGTCTGATGCGGTTTTGATTCGGCAAGCGATTGATGCAAGTTGATTACAATGTGTTGCAGCATGGCTTAACAAAAAGTCTAGGATTGGGTGATCAAACCAGCATTGAGCTTGCTCACCAAGGTATATTTTGGCCTTGGTAATCAATAAAGTGAGCACCTTTTTTAGTTGTTAAGCCATCTAATGCTGTCATTAAGCCTTGAACCGCAACTGACGCGGGCAAGCATTGCTCAGCCGAAACAAAGTTAGCTGACAGTTTAGAAGCCACTGTCCCTGGCTGAAGTGCGGCAAAAACTAAATTGGGTCTGCTACGACTAGACTCAATAGCGGCGGTTTGTAAAACCATGTTCAACGCAGCTTTCGATGCTCTGTAGCTATACCAACCTCCTTTTTGGTTATCACCAATACTACCAACTCGGGCTGATAACTTTGCATAGATGGCGCGTTTTTTTGTATCCATTAATGGCAAAAAATGCTTAATTATCAAAGCCGGTCCAATCGTATTGATCTGAAAAGCACGACTTAATTGAATCGGATTTAGAGCGCTCAACTGTTTTTCGGGTGCCTGATCATCAATAGTCAAAGCCCCCGTTGCGTCTATGATTAAATCAAATGGTGCGTTGGGAGCTAATAAGTTGGCTGAGTAACTAATTGAAGCTTCGTTTTCCAGACAAAAATCGGGAACGGTATTTCTTGATAAACAAGCAACCATTCTGCAATTGGGATCATTCTTCAAAGCGGCTGCAAATGCCAAGCCAATAGTGCCGCTTGATCCTATTACTAAGGCTTTATAGCTATCACCTAAACTGTTCATAATCTGCTACCTTTTTAAATTTCTTGTAGGAAGTTACCAGTAATTCCAACCGAGTCCAGATAAAGCTCAATCAATTTTGGTAATTTTGCTGAAATGCCAAAATTCAGCAGTTTTTTGACTCGCAATTGCAATATGGTAAGTTCTAATAAGCGCCAACTTCTTTAATTGATAGGCTTTAATCTTATGAAAAATAAATATCACACGGTAATTATTGGTGGTGGTTGTTTAGGGGCTGCCTGTGCCTTTTCGATTCAAAGAAAACTGGGTATTCATCATTCACAAATCGCCATCGTCGAAAAAAAAGTTTTGGGTGCCGGCCTCAGTTCGCGTCATAGCGCGATTGTCAGAGCTGCTAATACGTCGAAAATGGCGGCAAGAATGGCTAAACAGTCCATAGAATTATGGAAAGACCTCAAAGCAATTTGGGGGGTTGAAATTGATTACGAACAATCAGGCGCTATTTGGATTACTGATAGTGATTTGCAAAAATCAGACAGCCGATGGCAAAGTATAGAAACTTCCATGCGGGAAGAAGCTGTTGAGTTTAATTTAATACCTTATCAAGAAATCAGAAAACTGTCCCAATCAGCCATTAAAACCAGCCCAGATGAATTGTATTATTATGAATCGGAAGTGCTGCAATTCGAATCTGCGCAGATTCTTAATGGTATACAAAACGCTATAAAAAAGAATGGTATTACCATTTACGAACACTGCGAAGTGATTGGTTTTGAACAAGATTTTGACAAACAGCTGACTGCTGTTAATACCACTCAAGGCAAAATTTATGCCGACCATTTTGTTAACGCCAGTGGCCCTTGGTGTACTGAATTATTTTATCAATTAGGGTTAACTATTCCAGTAGCCTTAGAGCCGGTTTATGTTGCTAATTTTTTGGTCAGCTGTAATGAAATTCCAAAATCTATGCCGATTATTGCTGATTATTGTAACGATGTGTATTTCAGACGGTGGCAAGGTAATTTTCTGCACATGCATCAACCCAGAAATACCCATAAATCCGAAATTGCAAAATCATTTAGCCGCAGTACCATGAATCCAGATGGTGCTAATATCATTTACGATGCCATGAGTTTTAATCTTAATCAACATCAATTAGATACTTATATTGATAAAATCAATCATCGTTTTCCTAATTTAGGAAAACCAGTTTATGCCGGTGGATATCAGTCTTTCTTTGATATTACGCCTGATCTACAATTTATTCTTGGTCCTGATAACACTATTTCTAATTTGTTCCACTGTTTAGGAGCTGGACAAGGTTTAAAATATGCACCGTTATTTGGTGAATTAATTGCCGAGTTAATTATGGATCGACAGGTGCTCAATTTAGGATTTGATAGCTCCGAATTTGTTATTAGCCGATTTAATTCAACCCCCGCCATCAACCAGACTCAAAAAAATCAATTATTCACCTGATGTTATGCCGAGGGTTACTTTTCTGACCAAAAAACAAGGTATTAAGCTCAATCCAGATAGCTTTGCCTTACACCAGCTATTGATTTAATCGTCGCTACTCACCAATTCCGCTTGCTCTACAAAAATCGTCGCAGCAATCACCGCGACCTGACAAATCAATAAATTCACCACCGGTAGCGCCATGCCAACCGCAATGACGCCGCCAAAAGTTAAGGTGCTAATTCGGCTTTGTTGCAGGAATTGTTTTTGTTCTGCAAACAGCAGGCCGCGTTCTTCTAAGGGATAGGCCATGAATTCCATCGCCATGCCCCATGCGGCAAACAAGGTCCACAAGATCGGTGCGATTAAATTCACTACTGGGATTAAAAACAGCACCGCCAAAGGTAGCATCCGTAGTCCAATGTAGCCCATGCGTTTTAGTTCAGCGAGAAACACTTTGCTGAACGGTTGTTCGACGCTGGTCAATGCTTGGCCATTGAGAATTTCCAGCGTTCTAGCCGATAGTCGGCTATAGCTGGGGGCGGCGATTAAATTAGCTAACAAGGTAAAGCTGAAAAAACCGGCAATTAAAAAACTGGCGAAAAATAGCGGCCATAAAATCCAGTTCAGCCACGATAACCAGTCGGGAATAAATTGATGAATCATTGCCGAAACCGCATGGTAGCCAACCACGAACGCCGTGGTGTACAGCACAGCGTTAATCAACAAAGGAATCAGTAAAAATTTTCGCAGGTCTGGATGGCTCAATAATTTGAAGCCTTGCAGTAAACAGCTCAGAGCGAAAAAAGGATTGTTGTTGGCTTTTAGATTAATCATGGCATTAAGCTCCTAACACCGTGTTGGCCTGGATTGAGCACCACGCCGCGTTCGGTGACGATGGCGGTGATTAACTCGGCTGGGGTAACGTCAAATACGGGATTCCAAGCGTTGACTAACGAATCGGCTTGTAAATAGCATTCCGGCAATAGCTCTTGGGGATTGCGTTGTTCAATTTCGATGGCGTCACCGTTTTCCATGCTGAAATCAAACGTCGAGGAGGGCGCGGCAACCATGACTTTGACGCCGTGTTGTTTGGCTAAAACCGCTAACGAGTAAGTGCCGATTTTGTTAGCGACGTCGCCATTAGCGGCTATGCGGTCAGCACCGACGATAATCCAATCGACTTTGTCGGATTTCATTAACCAAGCCGCGGCTGAGTCGGCGATTAAAGTGGCTGGAATGCCATCTTGCGCTAATTCCCAAACTGTTAAGCGTGCGCCTTGCAACCAAGGGCGGGTTTCGTCGGCGTAGACATTTTCTAGTTTGCCGCGTTTGTGCAAGCTGCGAATGACACCTAAAGCGGTCCCATAACCGCCAGTGGCTAAGGCGCCGGCATTGCAGTGGGTTAACACGGCTTTGGCATCGCCAATCACATCAGCACCGCGTTCGCCCATCGCATGATTGGCGGCAGTGTCTTCTGCGTGAATTTGAATGGCTAATTGCTCTAATGCGGTCAGTGGCTCGGCTGGGTTGCTGGCTAAAGCAGCACGCATTTTATCCAGCGCCCAGAATAAATTGACAGCGGTAGGGCGGGATGCGGCGAGTTGTTCGATGTCTTGATTGACTGCGGTTTGCCAGTCGCTATTGGGATAATGTTGTTGAACTGACAGCACCACACCATAAGCGGCGGCAATGCCAATCGCCGGTGCACCGCGTACCCGCATTGAGGCGATGGCTTCGGTGACGCCAGCGGCATCTTGGTATTCGTCGTAACGAATTTGCTCGGGCAACAGGCGTTGATCCAGTACTTTTAGGCTGTGGCCACTCCATTGCAGCGCTTGCACGGATAATTGCTTAGGGTTGCTCATAGGTTAAAACACCTCGATTAGGGATGATTGATGGGTGAAAAGGTATAATTGTGATTTTTTGGTTGGGGAAAACCATGCAGGTCGATCTAATTATTCAAGCACGCTGGATTATACCCGTTGAACCAGCATCCGTAATCCACGAAAACTACAGTCTGGTGATTGATGAAGGCAAAATCGTCGATTTGCTGGATAGTCAGGATGCGTTGTTGAAATATCAGCCGCGGAGTTTAGAAAAGCTTGAAAATCACGCTTTAATTCCCGGTTTGATTAATTGCCATACCCATGCGGCGATGTCTTTGTTGTCGGGGATTGCTGATGATTTGCCGTTGATGGATTGGTTGCAAAATCATATTTGGCCAGCGGAGCAGAAATGGGTGAGCGAGGCTTTTGTTCGTGATGGCACTGATTTGGCGATTGCGCAAATGTTACGCGGCGGCACCACTTGTTTTAATGATATGTACTTTTTCCCCGAAGTTGTCGCCCAGCAAGCGGTCCGACACGGTATTCGCGCCAATATCGGTTTGATTGTGTTCGATTTTCCAACCGCTTGGGCTGAAAATGCTGATGCTTATTTAAGTAAAGGTTTGGCTTTGCACGAACAACTGCGTCACCAAACTTTGATTAGTATGTCGTTTGCGCCTCATGCGCCTTATACAGTTTCTGATGAGCCGTTGCAGAAGTTGCGAACTTTTGCCGATGAAATGGAATTAACCGTGCATATGCACGTTCATGAAACCGCGTTTGAAGTCGCGGATCAGCAACAGAAAACCCAGCAAACCCCGTTGCAACGCTTAAATGATTTAGGTTTGCTGACGCCGTCATTTATGGCGGTACATATGACCCAGTTAGATGCCGAGCAAATTACTTTTTTTGCAGAAACGGGGGCGCATATTGTGCATTGCCCCGAGTCGAATTTGAAATTGGCGAGCGGTTTTTGTCCGTTGGCGCAATGTCTGGAGGCGGGAATTAACGTGGCTTTGGGTACTGATGGTTCGGCCAGTAATAACGATTTAGATATGCTCGGCGAAATGCGTACCGCCGCTTTGTTAGCCAAAGGTGTGGCGAGCAATGCTGCGGCGGTTTCGGCGATGCAGGCTTTGCAAATGGCGACTTTGAATGGTGCAAAGGCCTTGGGTTTGGATGCTGACATTGGTTCATTGAGCATCGGCAAGGCGGCGGATGTGGTGGCGATTGATTTAAGCGAGATTGAAACCCAGCCGATTTTTAATCCAGTGGCGCAGATTGTTTATGCCGCCAGTCGCCAGCAAGTGACTGATGTTTGGGTGGCAGGTAAGCAATTGCTGAAAAAACGCCAGTTAACCAGTTTGGATTTAGCCGATTTAAAACAACGCGCGGCAGTTTGGCAGCAAAAGCTGGCGAGCTAAAGTCGTGTATGACGAATAACCTAGTAATATAGTAAACTATAGATCATTTTTAAGGCTTGGCACTATGACAGTAAGCGACAACGTACATTTACACGAAATCCACAAATTTGGCTCACAAGCCGAACGTTGGTGGGATCCGAATGGTGAATTTAAAACCCTGCATCAAGTCAATCCTTTACGCTTGGAGTTTATTCAGCGCTATGCTGACTTACAGGGCAAACGTGTTGTCGATGTTGGCTGTGGTGGTGGCATTTTGACCGAAGGTTTGGCGAAAGCGGGTGCTGATGCTTTGGGGGTCGATTTAAGCGAAGACTTGATTGATATTGCCGATTTGCATGGCTTGGAAACCGGCGTTACGGCGCATTATCAAAAAATCAGTGCTGAAAGCTTGGCGGCAGAACAGCCAGCGAGTTTCGATCATGTCACTTGTATGGAAATGTTGGAGCATGTGCCTGATCCGGCTTCGATTATTCAAGCTTGCGCGACTTTGGTTAAGCCGGGTGGAATGGTGTTTTTCTCAACCTTAAATCGGGTGCCGAAAGCCTATTTATTAGCGATTGTTGCCGCTGAGCATGTGTTGAAAATGGTGCCCAAAGGTACTCATGAATACAAAACCTTTATCCAGCCTGCGGAATTAAGCCAAATGGCGCGTAATGTCGGTTTGGAATTACAAGCCATGATTGGCATTGAATACAGTCCGTTTACTAAAGAGTTTCGCTTGGGTAAAGACATTGATGTTAATTACATCGCCGCGTTTC
>JBEGMT010000133.1:0-11019 GCA_041182925.1 Pseudomonadota bacterium
GTTTAGCCATGGGTGATGACGGCGTGGTTTATGTCGGTACTCACGATGGCAGCGTCTATGCTGTGCAAGATAAAGATGGCGATGGTGTAGCAGAAAAACGCTATGTAATTGCTGAAAATTTGTATATGCCTAATGGTGTTGCTTATAAAAACAACACTTTGTATGTTGCTGAAGTGAATCGCATCATCCGCTTCGACAGCATCAAAGAGCATCTCGCCCTGTCGCCAAAGTCGCAAGTGGTTTTCGACCAGTTTCCTTCCGATAAACATCATGGCTGGAAATATCTACGCTTTGGGCCGGACGGCAAACTCTATACCGCGGTTGGGGCGCCGTGTAATGTCTGTGAACCCAGCAAACCGATTTACGCTTCATTAGTGCGCCTAAATGCTGATGGCAGCCAATTTGAAGTCTTAGCCAATGGCATTCGTAACTCAGTTGGTTTCGATTGGGAGCCACGCACTGGTCATTTATTTTTCAACGACAATGGCCGCGATTATTTAGGTGATGATTTGCCACCTGAGGAGCTGAATGAATGGAGTCGAGTCGGTGAACATTTTGGCTTTCCTTATTGCCATGCCGGCACCATAGCCGACAAACAAATGCCAGCCGTGAAAACCTGCGCCCAAACCACCGCTCCTGCTTGGAAATACAAAGCCCACATCGCACCTTTGGGAATGCGTTTTTACACCGGCAGCCAATTTCCCGCCGATTACTATAAACAGCTATTCGTCGCCCAACACGGTTCTTGGAATCGCACTAAAGCGCAAGGTTATCAAGTGGCGCTAGTCAAATTCAGTGGAGGCAAACCTTATATTGAAATCCCGTTTATTACTGGATGGTTAACGCCCAAAGGTGAGGTTTTAGGCCGACCCGTTGATCTATTGCAAATGCCGGATAGCAGTCTGTTAATCAGTGACGACAGGATGGGCGTGATTTACAAAGTCGAGTATAAAAAGTGAGCGATAAACAATTTCAAATCCTTGAGCAGCAAACCGTTTATCAAGGTTTTTTTAAACTGGAAACCTACACGGTGACACACAGCTTATATGCCGGTGGTTGGAGTCAGCCCTTAAAACGCGAGCTATTTCGGCGTGGCAATTGTGTCGCGGTGCTGCTTTATGACCCTGAATTGGATCAAGTGGTATTGATTGAGCAATTCCGCGTTGGAGCCATCCTGCAACCAGAACGGGCTTGGTTGCTGGAAATCGTCGCCGGAGCGATTGAAGAAGGCGAAACCGCTGAAGAAGTCGCACATCGTGAAGCTTGGGAAGAAGCGGGTTGTAAAATTGAACAGCTGACTAAAATCAACCAGTTTTACACAACCCCAGGTGGCTCATCTGAATGGCTGACGCTGTTCTGTGGCAAAGTGGCTAGTCATGGTGTTGATGGTGTTAAAGGACTTCAAGAAGAAGGCGAGGATATTCGTGTAATCGCTGTACAGTTTGATAAGGCATATCAGTTGTTAGAGCAAGGCAAGATTGAATCGGGGATTCCGATTATCGCTTTGCAATGGTTATATATTCATCGGCAACGGCTTAGAGAAGAGTGGACTTCTTAATCCTCTGATTTATAGGCAATATTTTGCATTAGTGTTTTAAATTATCTTTAATCAGGCGTATCAGTTTTTGATAGAGGAAGCGGTTGTTTTCGACGCCATTGCAGTAATCGGTTTTCAAATTGGCTGATTTAATTATTTATTTTATTTAGGAGTTACGATGATGGAACCGAGTCCAAATCAAATTATGGCTGCCTATGCGGCAAATGCTGTGACTTTTGCTCAGAGTAATTTTGCTATATCACTTGATTTTACGGTTGAGAGTATTGAGCAAGTTGAGAAACTGGCTAACCGCTTGTTTTATACTCGACCTAAGGGCTTTATCGGCAAGCTATTTCGCAAACAGCCCACCGATAATGATGTTGAAATGGTGTCTAAAATGTTGGGTAGCTATTTAGGTGAGGTTTATCGACAACACAAGGGGGGGGAGTGGCAGATTAACCACGAATATCAAGCTATTGGTGTTTTCGATGGCGAAATCTGGATTTTTCCGGTTGCCAAAGTCTTCAAACGAATTACCAACGGCAAAAAAGATGATTTGAAGCTGTATTTCGCAGAAATTTTTGAATAATCGTTTTTTATTCTGTTAATAGCGTAGCAATTGCTGATTTGGCATTACATTGAGCGGTTGCTTGGCTTATTTGTGATTCATTCAACTGATGTTTAATGGCTTTTGTACCGTTGAAATCAAATGTTTGATAATCCTTTTTGGCAAAAGTAACGATTTGGCATTTCTTGAAGGGTGAATTTTCAAAGGGTAGGTCGTCACTATTGGGATTGAAGGGTTTAACCCCTTCAGAACTGGGCGCGTAAATCATAAATTCGCCTTTCATCGCCAGTACCGCACGATATTGATTAGCGCTGGTTAAATATAGATAGCCTACTTCAACGTCTTTTTCTTTTAATCGCATGTTTGTCTATTCCTGATAGGTTGGCTAAGCCACCAATTTCAATTCACTCAAACCATTAGGTTTTTTCACCAGTTCAATCTGGGTTTTAATGCGTTTTTTCACCCCTTCAACGTGAGAAATCACACCAACAGTTTTGCCTTGAATACTCAAACCTTCCAAAGCGCCCATCGCTAAATATAGCGATTCGGCGTCGAGATTACCAAAACCTTCATCTAAGAATAGCGATTCAATTGATTGACCGTTGTTGGCAAGTTCAGCTAAGGCCAAGGCTAAAGACAAACTGACAACAAAGCTTTCGCCACCAGATAAGGTTTTTGGCAAGCGGCGCAGATTGTTTTGTTTGGAGTCTTCAATTTCTAACGCTAAACCGTGTTCACTCTCGCTGTTGCGCAGGTAATAGCGGCCATTGATTTTTTCCAAAATCCGGTTAGCTTCGGATAGCAATTTATCAATTAACAGTTGTTGCACCCGACGACGCAAGCCGCCTTGTTGATCGGTAATCGAATCCATTTCCGCTTTTGCTTGCGCTAATTTGCGGTATTGCTGGATTAATTCCGCTTCCAGAATTTGATGTTTTTCGCGGTATTGTTGTTGTTTGTAGAGCTTGTTTTCCAAGGTCTGGATTTCTTGTTTGCAGATGTCGAGCTTTTGCGCCAATTGGGTTTTTAGGCTTTGTAAATCGAGGGCGCTGAGGCTGCTATCAAAGCCAAGCAATTCTTGCTGCAGGGCAATATTCAATTGATTTAATTGCGCGTTGAGTTGGTTTAATTGCTCGGCATAAGCTTTGTAGTTTTCCTCAAGCTCAGGTTGACGATCGATTAAGCGTAGTAATGCGTGGAAATCGTTGATACTACCAAAACCGGCTTCGGCAATATTGCCAGCTACCACGCGTTGCATCCCCTCGAGTTCTAATTGTTGTAAATTTAATTGCTGTTCTTGGCTGGCAATCAACTGTTGTTTTTCTAAAATCGCCAAATGCAGCCCTAGCCATTGTTCGTCATCCAAAGCTTGGTTGCTGTTATTAAAGGCTTGTTGTAACTGGATTAAGTCTGCTTGGCCGGCTTGTAATTGTTGCTGTAGGTAGACAATTTCTTCGTTTAAACCTTTTTGACGTAATTCGCGGATTTGTTGATCTTGGCGACGACTGTTGAGTTTGTCGAACAAGGCGTTTTCTTTGCCCTGTTTAGGTAGCTTTTCACCGATAGATGCCAATTGCGTTTCTAATTTGGCGCTCAAGGCTTTTTCTTCAGCAATACAGTTGTTTAAGCGTTGTTGCAGATCGATAAGTTCCTGTGGCTGTTGATTCCAGGTTTCGTCCAGCTCTTCACGGGTCACAGCCAAGGTTTGTAATTGGGTCTGCTTGTTTTCAATTTCGGCTTTAGCTTTGTCGATACTACGTTGCATTTCGAGATAGTCACGTAGCAAGTTATTGATTTTGCTGAGCTCATCGTTTTCTTCTGATAACAGTTTTTTATGCTGGCTTAACTGGTTGATTTCTAAGCCACTGCTTAAAGCATTCAAACGATTCGCTAGTACAGTCCAGTCAGAACGTTTTTGTTGCAAGAATTTTTCTTTAGCGGTTTGATGGGAAGTGTTTTTTTCGATCGCAGTAAGTTGGTTGAGTTTAGTTTGTAATTGGGTTTTTAAAGTTTGAATTTTGGCGCGTTGATCGATTAGGGCTCGTTTTGAATCATTAAAAATTGGCATCCGCAATACAAAGGGATGTTGTACTGAGCCACAAAGATGGCAAGGTTGGCCATCGACTAACTTCTTGCGTTCAGCGGTCATTTTTTTGATCAGGTTTTCGCTGGTAATCGCCCGTTCCAGCACTTTACTGATATTTTCTTCACGGCTGATTTCCGCTTTCAATTCATCGACTTGGCTTTGTAATTCGCTTTGATCCGCCGATTCAAGGACCGGCTTACTGCCAAACCAATTCAACCAGCTTTTTTTAGTTAAGCGGGCATTGGTTTCAGCAATTTTCAGTAATTGTTCAAAATCTTTAACCCGATTTTGCTGGTCAATTTGTAACTCTTTTATATCGTCGAGTTGTTGGCCAGGAGCTAATTCAGCGAGTTTGCGTTGATTTTCAGTGATTTGAGTTTTTAAGCTCTCGATACGGTTTTGCGCCGCGCTCAACGTGGTTTGGGTCTTTTTAACTGCACTGGTCGTGGTTTTTGTTAATTTTGTTTGAGTTTTAGCTTGGCGATTCAGTTCGGCTAATTCATTCCGCAAATTCCGCAATTGCACGACATCAGGAAAATCAGTCGATAAAATCGCATCGCCTTGAAAGCTTTGTAACTCGGCTTCGATTTGCGCCAAGCTTGTGGTTTTGTCTTGTAACTGTTGCTGGATGGCTTGAATAAGCTGGGTTTGTTGCGGTAGTTGCAGATTGAGATCGCTAATTTTTAATTTCAGTTCATCAATGGTTTGTTTTTGATCAACCAGATTTTTACCGTTTAGGTAAGGGGCAGGACGGTCATTGTTTGCGGTTAATTGTTGCTGTAATTCCGCTAACTCGCTGCGAGCGCTGGCAAGCTCATCGCTGGCTTGTTGGTATTGATTTTGGCGGTTATCGAGGATGGCCAGTTGATCGATTAATTGGCTGCTCGGTGTCTTGCTGGTAATAGTTTGTAGCTCTAAACCGCTATCAGCGAGACGTTGTGAAACGCTTTGCTGTTGCTGTTCAAGTTGCTGGCGCTGCTGTTGTAACTGCTCGATATTTTGCAGGGCAAGTGCTTGTTGGTCTAATTGTTGCTGTTCGGCAAGTAAGGCTTCGGCTTGGTCTTGAAAGTCTTGTAAATCTTGCTCAGCGGCTTCTAATTCTGGATTACTTAATAAAGGGATTAATGCAATCTCTTGTTCGAGTTGTGCGACTTTGGCTTGTGCTTCTGGAAGTTGGCGTTCGGTTTGACGTTGATATTGAGCGTACAAATCGGCGCCGCTGATTTTTTCCAAAATATCCATCCGTTCGCTGTCGAGGGCATTCAAAAAAGCTGCGAAATCGCCTTGTGGTAATACCATCGATTTGCTGAATTTATGAAAATCCATGCCCGTAAGCTCTGACAATTGTTGACGGACTTGGCTAGCATTTTCTGCAAGCATTTGTTCCGCTTCACCGCTAATTCGGCTCAAACTCATGCTGGGTGGATTGTTATCTCGATTCGCTTGCCAGCTAGAGCGGTAAATTTCACCACCTAAAGCAAATTCGACTTGGGCGATACCTTGCTCGGTGTTTTTGGTAATCACATGATCAGCCGGTTTGCTAAAGCGGAAAGTTTCACCGTATAGGGCTAAGGTGATGACATCTAAAATACTGGTTTTACCCGAGCCATTAGGTCCTGTGATCGCAAAAACCCCGCTTTCAGCGATTGGTCCTTGGGCAAAATCGATGCGGCCTTCGCCTTCTAACGAATTAATGTTTTTGTAAAAAAGGTTGAGTATGCGCATAAGTATCTGATTTGATTGCTGTCGTTTGTGGTTGCTGGCTGTGAAAACTCAGCAACGCTACACACGGTTATTAAGACATGGTACACGATGGCGAGGGTTGAGAAAACCGTCGAGCTGTGGTTTAGGGCGAGTTGGGGATTATCTGAGCCGATACGCTGATGGCGAGTAAGGCTTGATCAATGATGTCGTCGCTATTGGCGGCTAAAGACACATCAATCGCTTGGTTGAATTTGGCCAAGCCGCTGTTGCTGCGAGCAAAGCCAAAGCTGATGTGGGTCGGTTCGGTGGTGATCGATAGTGCTTGGATTTGGTTGGCATTGATTGTGACTTGTTGAGGATTAGATGAACACCAACCGCGTGGCGTTTGGCAATCTTCGACGAAATGGCTGAGTTCAATGTCATACACTGGCAAATGGCTTAGATAGTCTTGATGATGCTGTTTTTGCTGGCGCAAAGCATTAAGTAATTCGGGGTTGAGATAATCGATATACAGGCCGTGAGCGGTTAAGGTTTGTGTGTTGCCGAGGGCTAGTTGCAGCGGGGCACTGAATAGGTCGGGTGCTGGTGGCCAATTGATTTGGCTATTGTCTTGGCCGTTAAATTGGTTAATCGAGCTATCCAAAATCGTATCAAGCACGCTGATGACGTAGTTTTTATAGTCTGAGCGATGCTCGATAAAGGTTGTTCTCGGCATAGCGTTTAAGGCTACCCGATGCCAATCTTGATAAACCTGCCAACGACCATCAATCTGTTTCATCCGACAACTTTCCAAATAAGCACCGCTATTGGCGACTGTGCCATTCGCGGTGTAATGCAGATGTTTGCCTAAACTAAAATCGCTAATGCCGCGAAATGGGTCAAAGCAGCGGTCGAAAATGCCCTGTTCTGGATCGCAGTAAGGAATATGGTTGGTATCTAGCTGATTAGAACTTGTGTCGTGATGATCGTTGCAGCAACGGCTACATAAATCATTGCTGTCAATACATTGGCTATCAATACCATTGGTTTGGCAGCCGCGGTCTTTTATCACTAAATCCCCGGTTTGATCGATAAACTGTTTGTTTAGCGGGTCCCATTGCCCATGCGCGGCGGTGTAAGCTGGGCCGCGACTGCTAAAAGTACAGTTACAAGCAACGGTGGTGAATTGTTCTTGTCTGAGCAATTTGCCGGCTAGGTTATAGCTATAAGCGTTGATTTGATTGTGGGGCGTATTTAGGGCGATGGTTTGGCGTTGATTGCCGGTTTCGCTGCCGATAGAGGCAATCTCTTCTTGCTTACTTGGGGTGTAGTGAATGTTAGGGTGAATAGCCGAATCGGTGCTGTGTTGGTCAGCCAGTTCAGCTGTTACATTGGGCGAAATCGCGGCAATGATGGTTTGCAGTTGTAGATGTTGATCAGCCCAATCGAGGTTGACTGTGATTCGCTTTTGGTCGGGATAGGCGGGCAGCGGTGAGGGTGGAGTGTAGGTCAAATGTTGCTGATACCAATAGCCATTTTCCACTGTCCAAGTTAATTGATAACTGTCGGCATAGCCAGTCACTAAGCCCGCAGGGAATTTTAATAAACCGTCTGCTTTAAGCGCACCGCCATGATTGGTTTCGATGTCACTGTAAGTAAATTGATTAGCATCGGCTGTTAATTGGCTAAAGCCTTTTAAATCATCCAGTTTTTGTTGTGCCAGATTCATTGCAATATTGCGGGCTTTGGATAACCGGCTGGCTTGTGAATACAAGTTTTCCAATTTAACTAAAGCCGCCATACCAATGCCTAACACCAAACAGGCGATTAACACTTCAATCAGGCCAAAACCGTATTGTTTAGAAATCACGCCAACCGCCTGCTAATAAACCGATAGCGCCGTTGCTTGGGTTGTTGGGGTGCTCAAGTATCGCTGAATAATCACTCCAAACCAGTTTTAAGCTATTACCTTGGTTGATGCTTAAGTTCTGGTTGCTGAATAAACCACCTAAGATGCTGGCATTATTTTCGATGTTAATTTGCTGTGGCGACTGATCACCAAACAGCAGCACATAACCGACAATCTGGCTGTTGGCTTTTAGTTGTAATGGCACATTGTTAAGCACCAAGATCACTACTTGCGGATCAAAGCCGTTGCTGTCAAGTTGGTCGCTTTTTCCAGCTTGGTCGATCACACAACTGCCGCTGCCTTCGACCCAATACAAACCACCGCCTTGATTGAGAGTTTGGCATTGTTCGGGCTTAATCAGTTTGGCTTTTTCTTTTAACCAGTTGGCCTGATTGCTGCGATAGCCGAATAAATAAGTAAACAGGTCAGGAAAGTGATTGCCGACATTTTGTACTAGGTCTAAATCGCTTGCTAAAGGATTGCTGCAATTTTGATTGGTTAAATCAAGCGCTTGGCAACGTAAAGAAGCACTGTTCAAATTGATAGTGTCACGACTCCAAATCGATACTGGCACGCCAATGCCACCACCATTAGGATTAACTGCAATTTGTAGTGGTGTTTCGGCATTGAGCTTACCAGCGACTATCAACGCTGCAGCGGGAGAGCTATTAGCCAGCCAAGGACTAAAGCCGATGGTTTGGTGTAGTTCGATGTTAGCGGTTTTGTCATCTGAACTGGCTTTGGCATTTATTTCAGCAATGGTTTGGCCGTTTAAAGATTGTTGGCTGATTTGAGCGCAAAAGGTTTGATTAATCCAGCTGACTTTATTATTCAATTCGCAGGGTGCGTCGGTGGCATTATTCTTATAAGCCGCTAGTGCTTGATTTAACCCCGCTTCCGCTTGAGCAAAGGCGCTGTAATAACGGTATTGATTGCCTGTAATTGCTTGTTCCAGCACCGCCTGTTTAGCGGCATACATCACCACTAAACTGGTACAAAGCAGCAAAATTAAGGCGGTCGCTAAACTGACGCCACCGTTTTGTTTATTGATCGCGTTATTGGCAGATAGGTGCATTGCCGCTGGGGTCGTAAATGGGGTTACGCAGGTTGAGCGATTGGCTTAGATTGAGGCTAACGCTGGGATCGTTCACTAAGTAGCCGCTTAAATGGATTTCGATATTACAATGGAGCAAATGCTGTTGCTGTCCGAGTCGTTGAGGGTAAGGGATAAAGCTTAACTCATTAATACTGATGGTGTTTTCATCGCTGATTGATTCCCAATTGCCGCTGTTACAGCTGGTGGCGGTTTTAGCGCCGATTTTGACCGTATAGTTTTTAGTACGGCTGTCATAGCGACGTTGATAACCAAAGTATTCGTCTTCATCCAAACGACCATTGGTGTTTTGGTCGCTGGTAAACAAAATGCAGTTATAGGTTGGACTGTTATCAATTTTTTCTAAGCTAAACAGCAATTTATTGTTGTTGGTATCGTAAATAAACGGATTCCATTCGCCGCTGCCGATTAACAACGATAGCCCTGCGGGATCGAGATAACCCGCTCGGCGAATTTCGCGCACCATTAGCAGCATAATGCCGCGTAGCTCTTGGTTTAAACGCATGGTTTTCAGTTGATGAAAATCGCTGTTGGCGGTGTTGATGAATAAACTAATCGCTGCCGTGCTGATGATAAAGCCTAGCGTTAAGCTAATCAGTAATTCCAATAGACTAAAACCTAGTTGACGACTTAATTGCATTTTGGATAGCCGCTAAAATCGGATTTATTACTTAAATCGCTAGGATTACAGATTTTGATGCGTCCGAAATCGGAACTGGTGACTCTGATTTTGAAATGCTCAGAATACAAAGTCGCACCGCCAGCATTCATGGTGCCGTGGCTGGGGTTAAAACTAGCAGTGCCATTCCAAGGTTGGGTTTGGTTAATCGCTATATTCGGGAACTCAATGCTTTTCACCACTCTCTCGACGCCATTTAACTGGCAAGCATGGCTTTGCTGGCAATTACAGCGAGTGGTGGAAACCCCGTAGCACCAAGTTTGCGGATTGTTGACGGTGAAATCGACCTTGATCGTTGTATTGGTTTTTATCGCTTCTAATTTGGCAAATTGTAATTCTGCCGCCAAGGTTTCAGCTGCACCACGCAAGCTGCGTTGCTCAATCAATTGTTGATAAGAGGGCACAGCAATGGTTAATAGCGCTGTCAGTAACGCCAGCGTTAACATCAATTCAATTAGTGATAGTCCGTTTAGCTTGGTCATGTGGTTTACCAGCAGTCAGTAGCGATTTGGCCGGTGCTTGTTCGTGCACTTTTATTGCTGGATTGATCAATAGATAAAATTTGGCAACTGCTATCACCCAGTTGATTGCCAATCGCGGTGGCAGTGAGAATATAGGTTGTCGAGTTGGCTGAATTAGCTTGAATCGCTAATTGGTAGTAATGGTTAGTGGAAATAGCACTGGCGCTTAGAGTGTGTTGACCATCAGGAGTGGGGCTTAAATTCTGACTGCAACTGCTATTGGCCCCAAGTTCAGTTGCATATTGCGGACAATGATTTCGGTATTGTTCTTGAGCGAGTTGTAAGCTAATGAGACTCGTCTGTCCGTCGGTGCGACGGCTTTTATACAGATATTGCTGATAAGTGCCAAAGCCGATTACAGAAATGATACTGAAAATGACCAAAGCCATCATGAGTTCTAGCAATGTAAAGCCTTGAGTTTGGAATAAATTGTTTGGCTTCATCTGACAGACCTGTTTTAAATTCCAGAACTAAGTTGGGTTGTCAGTAAACTTAGTCGAGAAGTTTAAAAATCGCCACGTCGTTAGCAAAAAAATTCAATTCGGCTTGATAGTGTGTAGCCAGCCATTGCAAGGTTTCACGGCTAAAAAAACTGATATGGGTTTGGTCGTTTTTGTAGTGCCAACGGCTAAACGCTTCAGCATCAATTACCAGTTTGGTCATGATTGCCAAATAACCTTGTGGTTTTAATAGCTCAAACAAACGCTGAAATTCACGCTGTGGATTGCGAAAATGTTCAACTACTTCGGTACAGGTGACAAAATCGTAAGTAATCGCTAGTCGTTCAGGATTGTTTGCATAAAACAAATCATACAAATTCATTGTATGGCCGGCTTCAGTGAGCATTTCTGCCAGCACTGGTCCTGGGCCACAACCAAAATCTAAGCCATTTTTAGGGGCGGTTAATTGCGCTAATAATGGC
>JBEGMT010000134.1:0-3268 GCA_041182925.1 Pseudomonadota bacterium
GTCATTTGCTGAATATTCAAGGTTTTAAAAGTGGCATAGACAATCGCTACTGCGCCAATAAACACGGGTTTGCGTTCTGCACTTAAACCGGCAAAATTGATTTCATCAACATGCTTCAGTAGTAATAATTGGTTAACCAATTGCTCCATGCCTTCTGAGGTAATGCCATTATTACTCCAACCTGATGCCTGCAACACATTGTTAATGGCTTTTAAACTGCCTGATGCACCAATCGCTTCTTGCCATTGGCGGCTGTTAAATTTATCTTGGAACGGTTCCAGATGCTGTTCGGCAAACAAACAGGCTTTTTTAAAGGCTTTTTTTGAGATTTCGCCTTTTTTAAAAAAATTCTGACTGACGGTAACGCAACCCATGTTCAAACTTTCTTTGGTGTGGGCGGTATCGTGCAATCCAATAATGTATTCGGTGCTACTACCGCCAATATCCATCACAAAACGATGATTGCCGTTGCTGGCTAAACTGTGAGCGACACCTTGGTAAATTAAACGCGCTTCTTCAATCCCCGAAATAATATGGATGGGATGACCAAGGGCTTTTTCGGCTTTGTTAATGAATTGTTGGGCGTTTTTAGCGCTACGCAGGGTGTTGGTGCCGACAATGCTGACGCTGTTTTGTGGTAAATGGCTGATGCGTTGTCCAAAACGCTCTAAACAAGCCAAAGCTTTTTGTTGGGTACTACTATCGAGGTTTTTATCGCTATCCAAGCCAGCGGCTAGGCGCACCATTTCTTTGATTTTATCGACTGTCTGTAACTTTCCGTCTTTTAAGCTACAGATAATCATATGAAAACTGTTTGAACCTAAATCGATGGCGGCAACATGAGTCGGGATTTGATTTGGCAATGTCCTGTCCTGTTCAGTCAACGGGTGAGATGGAATTTTGGTAAAATCCTTCAGATTGAAGCGGAACGCTCGGTTCCGATAAACCTTATCTCTGTTGCCATTATAATGACCCAATGAAGGCTTTATCCATCCAAAATCTTAAAAAAACCTACAACAATGGCTTTGAAGCCTTGAAAGGACTTGATCTTGATGTGGAAAACGGCGATTTTTTCGCCTTGCTTGGCCCTAATGGCGCTGGCAAATCCACCCTAATTGGCATTATCAGTTCTTTGGTGACCAAGACCAGTGGTGAAGTCAGTATCTTTGGACATGACTTGCAAAAAGACAGCGCAAAAGCCAAAAGCTGTATCGGTTTAGTACCGCAAGAAATCAACTTTAATCAATTTGAAACCGTTAAAAATGTAGTGCTCAATCAAGCGGGTTTTTACGGCATTCCCCGTAAACAAGCCTTAATCCAAGCCGAACGCTGTTTGCGACAAATGGATTTATGGGAAAAACGCGATACGGTTTCGAGGCGTTTATCGGGCGGCATGAAGCGACGTTTGATGATTGCCAGAGCCATGGTCCATCAACCGAGGTTGTTGATTTTGGATGAACCAACAGCTGGGGTTGATATTGAGATTCGCCGTTCGATGTGGCAAATGATGGAAGACGTTAATCGGCAGGGCACCACGATTATTCTCACCACCCATTATCTGGAAGAAGCAGAAAGTTTGTGCCGCAATATTGCAATTATCAATCATGGCCAGATTATTGAAAAATCCACCATGCAGAATTTATTAAGTCGAATTCAGACTGAACATTTTGTCTTAGATATTGACCAAGCTTTAACCGTTGCGCCTGTTATCAATGGTTATAAAATTGAACTCGCTGATAGCCACAGCTTAAACGTTGCGGTTGAAAAAACGCATGGTCTTAATCCTTTATTTGAACAACTTTCCGAGCAGGGAATCAAGGTTTTGAGTCTAAAAAATAAATCTAACCGTCTTGAACAACTGTTTATCGATTTGGTGCAATGAATTATTCTATCGCTTTTACCACAATTTTATTTAAAGAAATCCGCCGATTTACCCGAATTTGGCCGCAAACTTTATTGCCGCCCGCAATTACTACCGCATTATATTTTTTGATTTTTGGTAAATTAATCGGGGATCGGATTGGTAATGTTAATGGCCAAAGCTATATGGATTATATCGTTCCTGGGATTATTTTAATGTCAGTGATTAGTCACTCTTATTCAAATGTCGTGTCGTCATTTTATTCAACCAAATTTCAGCGGCATATTGAAGAATTATTAGTCGCACCAGTACCTAACTTTGTTATTTTGGCAGGTTATGTCAGTGGTGGAATTGCGCGTGGCGTATTAGTGGGTTGTGTGGTGGCGGCGATTTCGACTTTTTTTACTGATATTCCGGTGCTGCATTGGCAAATCGCTTTATTGGTTTTTATTTTAACCGCCACCTTGTTTGCCTTAGCTGGTTTTATCAATGCTGTATTTGCTGACAGTTTTGATGATATTTCGATTATTCCTAATTTTGTTTTAACACCGTTGAGTTATTTAGGCGGGGTTTTTTACTCAATTTCGATGTTGCCAGAAATATGGCAAACCATAGCGTTAGGTAACCCGATTTTATATATGATTAATGCCTTTCGCTATGGCTTGATTGGGGTTAGCGATATTAATATCGAAATCGCTTTAGTGATGATTGTTGGCTTTATTTTAGTACTGACATTAACTGCTTTACTGTTGCTTTACAGAGGCACAGGTATCAAAAATTAAAAGTCGGGTTCGTTGACTTGTAACAGTTTTTTCAAAGCAGATAAATCAGTAATTGTAATAAATCGATTTTGTACCATTATCATTTCATCTTCTTGGAATTTCTTTAATAAACGACTGACAGTTTCCAGTGCCAAACCAAGATGATTACCGATTTCTTGCCGACTTAATGATAATTTAAATTCTGATGCCGAGAATCCACGGCGTTTTAAGCGTTCAGACAAACTAATTAAAAAATACGCCAAACGCTCTTCAGCTGGGCGTTTGCTAAGTATCAACTGATTCTTATCTTCCAGCATTTTTTCGCCCGAATGACGGAACAATTCCCGAGTTAAGCTGGGAATATTTTGAAATAAATTATCCATGCTTTCAGCCGGTAGCAAACAAAAACTGGTGGTTTCTAAAGCAATTGCAGCGCAACTATGTTTATCATTAGATAAACCATCAAAACCTAATAACTCCCCAGGTAATAAAATATTTAGAATATGTTCATTACCATGCTGGTCAGCACCGACTAATTTAGCGCTACCCGATTTGATTGCTAAAATACCGCGAAAGTTATCGCCTTCATGATAAATAAACTCGCCACGTTGCAAGGTTTTTTTGGCTTTAATAATTTGACTAATAC
>JBEGMT010000135.1:0-3207 GCA_041182925.1 Pseudomonadota bacterium
GTATAAACATGACGTTTAAAAAATCAGTTTTACTCGCCTTATTGTTATCGACCCAGCTGGCGCAAGCCGAAATTGCCAACACCGATAGCTTTAATGGTTTTATTCATAAAATGGTTAGTCAGCATCATTTTAACGAAGCGCAGCTGCGGCAATTGTTCAAATCGGTCGAGATACAACAGCCGATTTTAGATGCGATGTCGAAACCCGCCGAAGCTAAACCTTGGTTTCAGTATCGTGATATTTTCATGACCGAAGCGCGAATTGCTGGCGGTGTGCAATTTTGGCAAGACAACCAAGCCGCTTTAGCCGCAGTCGAACAGCAATACGGTGTCCCTGCTGAAATTATCATTGCCATCATTGGCGTTGAAACCAAATACGGTGCCAATACCGGTAAATATCGGGTGATGGATGCCTTATCGACTTTGGGATTTGCCTATCCGAAACGCAGCGAATTTTTTTTAAAAGAGCTGGAACAGTATTTGTTGCTGACCCGTGATGAACAAATTGACCCGCTGAGCTTAAACGGCTCCTATGCTGGCGCCATGGGTTTTCCGCAATTTATGCCTAGCAGTTTCAGAACCTACGCCGCTGATTTTGACCACGACCAGCACCGCGATATTTGGAAAAACAGCGCCGATGCGATTGCCAGCGTTGCTAATTATTTCGTTCGTAACCAATGGCAAGCCGGTGGTGAAATTGCTTTTCCAGTGACAGCCAAAGGCGAGGTTTATCAAAAAGCCTTGGGCAAAGGCGTTAAACCCAATACAACAGTTGGTCAATTACGGGCTTTGCAAGTCAGTGCCCCCAAGCAATTAGCCAACCATCAAGCTGCAAAATTGCTCAGTTACCAAACTTTAGACGGTAATGAATTATGGCTCGGTTTACATAATTTTTATGTGATTACCCGATATAACCACAGCCCTTTATACGCAATGGCGGTTTATCAATTAAGCCAAGCGATTGCTGACCGAAAACACGCTAACCCTCAACTAACTGCTAAACAATGACAAACGAATATAACGCCGCCGCGATTGAAGTATTAAGTGGTTTAGATCCGGTTCGCAAACGCCCAGGGATGTACACCGACACCACGCGCCCTAACCATTTGGTGCAGGAAGTGGTCGATAACAGCGTCGATGAAGCGCTGGCAGGACACGCCAACATCATCGAAGTGATTTTGTTTAAAGACGGCTCGGTAAAAGTTAGCGATAACGGTCGCGGGATGCCGGTCGATATTCACCCTGAACAAGGTATTCCTGGGGTGGAAGTGATTCTGACCCAGCTTCACGCGGGCGGTAAATTCTCCAACAAAAACTACCAATTCTCCGGTGGCTTGCACGGGGTTGGGGTGTCGGTGGTGAATGCCTTATCCGAAAAACTGCTGGTCGAAATCAAGCGCGGCGGCGGTGTTTATCAAATGGAGTTTGCCAGCGGTGACAAAGTCAGCGAGTTGCAGCAATCCGGCACCGTCGGCAAAGCCAACACTGGTACCAGCGTTCACTTCTGGCCAGAAGCGAAATATTTCGACTCCAACCGCGTTTCAGTTTCTAAGCTAAAACACGTTTTACGCGCCAAAGCGGTGTTATGCCCGGGCTTAAAAATTGTTCTGCATTCTGAATTAAGCGATGAACATTACGAATGGTGTTACCAAAACGGCTTACAGGAATATTTATTAGATCGAATCGGCGATGTGGAAATTTTCCCGCAACAACCGTTCATGGCGAATATGGCCGCCAGCAACGAAGCCGTCGAATGGGGCATTGTCTGGACGCCGGACAGCTTGCCGGAAACCATCGCCGAAAGTTACGTCAACTTGGTGCCAACCGCGCAAGGCGGCACCCATGTCAACGGCTTACGCGCGGGCTTAACCGAGGCGATTCGCGAATTCTGCGATTTTCGTAACCTGCTGCCACGCGGGGTCAAAATCGCCCCCGAAGATGTTTGGGAAAGCTGTCATTTTGTCTTGTCAGTCAAATTGGAAGACCCGCAGTTTTCGGGGCAAACCAAAGAACGCCTCAGCTCGCGTGAATGCGTCACCTTTGTTTCTGGTGTCGCCAAAGACAGTTTCAGCTTGTGGCTCAATCAGCATCCGCAAGAAGGCGAAAAAATCGCTGAAATTATTCTCACCAGCGCCCAAAAACGCTTAAAAGCAGGTAAAAAAATCGTCCGCAAAAAAATCACCAGCGGCCCTGCTTTACCCGGAAAACTCGCCGATTGCTCGGCACAAGACATTTCTCGCACCGAATTATTCTTGGTCGAAGGTGACTCAGCGGGCGGCTCGGCCAAACAAGCCCGCGAACGCGAATTTCAAGCCATCATGCCGTTACGCGGCAAAATCTTAAACACATGGGAAGTCGATTCCGGCGAAGTCATGGCCTCGCAAGAAGTCCACGACATCGCGGTAGCCTTGGGCATAGAACCCGACAGCGACGACCTACAACACCTACGCTACGGCAAAATCTGCATCCTCGCCGATGCCGACTCCGACGGTAACCACATCGCCACCTTGATCTGCGCGCTATTCTTCCGCCACTTCAAGGCCTTGGTACAAGCCGGCCACGTTTTCGTCGCCATGCCGCCTTTGTACCGGATTGACGTCGGCAAACGAGTGTTCTACGCCTTAGACGAATCCGAACGCCAAGGGGTTTTAGCGCGAATAGAAGCCGAAAAACTCAGCGGCAAAATCAACATCCAACGCTTCAAAGGCCTAGGCGAAATGAACCCCTCACAACTCCGTGAAACCACCATGAACCCTGATACACGGCGTTTGGTGCAGTTGGTGATTGAGGAAAATGATGATACGTTTGAACAAATGGACTTATTGCTGGCGAAAAAGCGGGCAGGGGATAGGAAGAGCTGGTTGGAGGATAGGGGGAATTTGGCGGAGGTTTGACAGACTTGGAACAGAGTATCTACGCACTTACCTTAATCCTGTTGTGTTGTTTCGATTTTGATTTTGTCGTTGTATATTTATTAGCAATAGACAATAATTTGTTGAAATTTTCAACAATCTAGGAGTGAGCGATGGCTACCATGAATTTCAGTGTTCCCGATGGGATAAAAGAGGCGTTCAATATCGCCTACCAAGGGCAAAATAAAAGCGCGGTGATTGCTGATTTAATGCGAGAAGCTATCGAACGTGCAGAACGTAAACAACGCAGTCATGATGCTATCTTGAGAATAATGGATAGACGCAAACATGCGCCG
>JBEGMT010000136.1:0-13536 GCA_041182925.1 Pseudomonadota bacterium
CCGACTAAATCACGATGTGCAGGGTTTTCCAAAGCCATATGAGCGGCCAACATATTGGCTAAACCACCGACTTCACGACCGCCCATCGCATTGGGTTGGCCGGTAAATGAAAACGGCCCCATCCCTGCTTGACCAATTTTGCCGGTTGCCAAATGGCAATTAATGATGGCGTTACATTTATCCGAGCCAGAACTGGATTGATTAATGCCTTGGGAATACACGCTGACCACCTTGTTGATTTCAGCAAACCAGCGATAAAACTGCGTTAAATCGTGTTCATCAAGGCCGCAATTTTCTGCCAGTTCGCTAAGATCGGCTGCATCGCTGATGGCGCTGCGCAAAGCCTGTTCAAAACCTTGGCAATGTTGATCGATAAAGCTTTGATTGAGGCCGTCCTGATAATGCAAATAGGTTAATAAGCCATTAAATAACAGCGCATCCATGCCGGGTTTAATCGCTAAATGCAGATCAGCAATATCGCAACTGGCGGTTTGGCGTGGATCAATCACGACGATTTTCAGCGAGGGATTAGTTTGTTTGGCTTGGCGAATGCGCTGGAAAGCAATTGGATGGCACCAAGCGGTATTGGAGCCGATTAATACAATCAATTCGGCTTGTTCTAAATCTTCGTAACTACAGGGCACCGCATCGGCGCCAAACGCTCGTTTGTAACCAACCACTGCTGAGGACATACATAATCTTGAATTGGTATCGATATTGGCAGAGCCAATAAAACCTTTCATTAATTTATTAGCGACATAGTAGTCTTCGGTTAATAACTGGCCTGAAACATAAAACGCTACCGCATCAGGGCCGTGTTGGTCGATGATGGTTTTAAAGCCATTGGCGACTTGATCCAAGGCGCTATCCCAATCACAGGTTTGACCATCAATCTCAGGATACAACAAACGGTTTTCCAAGCTAACCGTATCCGCCAGATTTGAGCCTTTGCTACATAAGCGTCCAAAATTAGCCGGATGGTTGGCGTCGCCTTGAATTTCGACTAAATGCTGTTCGGCATCAATCACCTTGGCAACAATCCCGCAACCGACACCGCAGTAGGGGCAAGTGGTGTTAATAGTGGTGGCATTCATAAAACGACCTCGGCTTGACCAAACAGTAAATTATCTCGAATTGCTGTGATTGGCTGGTTTTCGCTGATTAGCTTCATAAAAAAGCCACTATTTTGAGTGTCTCCATAAAGCATCGCGCCAACCAAGTGCTGGTTTTTCACAATCAATTTGCGATAAACGCCCAGACCGGCATCAACGAATAATTGCTGTTCACAATCGCTATCGGCTTCGGTGACACCCACTGAAAATAAATCAATACCGGTGACTTTTAAAATAGTCGCTGATAAGCGGCTTTGATAGTGGATTTGGTTATTGCCAGCCAAATGCTGAGCGCAGATTTTGGCTTGTTCATACACGGGTGCAACCAAACCAAACACTTCGCCACGGTGTTGAACGCATTCGCCCACCGCATAAATGCTGGCATCGCTGGTTTGTAATTGATCGTTGACCTCTATCCCTTGCTGACAATGCAATCCGGCTTGTTTAGCCAGTTTAATATTGGGTTGAATCCCCATGGCTATCACCACTAAATCGGTTTCCAGCAAGCTACCATCATCGAGTTTGATTTGCTTAAGCTGCTGCTGATCGCCAGCGAGGATTTCAGCTACAGTGGCATTTAATCGAAATTGAATACCTTGTTTTTGCAAATGATTCTGCAACAGTTTGCCAGCTGCTTGATCGAGTTGACGATTGAGGATGTGGCTGGCGCGATTAATCACGGTGACTTGCATCCCGCGTTGTTGCAACGCATTGGCCGCTTCCAAACCCAGTAAGCCACCGCCAACAATCGTAGCGTGCTGATGGATTTGGCTGGCCTTAATTAAGCGTTCTACATCGGCAATATCCCGAAAACTCATCACACCGTTTAGCTGGGCGCCTGGAATTTTTAACAGGGTTGGCAATGAACCGGTTGCGATTAGCAAGCGATCATAATCAGCCACCGTGCCGTCCTTGGCGATGACTTGTTTTAACTGACGATCAATGGCGATAACGGTTTTGTGGTCGCCACAATGCAAGGTGATTTGACGTTGTTGATACCAATCAAAATCATGAATCATGATTTGATCCAAGCTTTTGTCGCCAAACAATAACGGTGTCAGCATGATGCGGTTGTAATTACCATAGGGTTCAGCACCAAATACGGTAATCTCGTAAGCCTCACTATTAAGATTCAATAGTTCTTCAACGCAGCGCATTCCTGCCATGCCATTGCCAATGACGACCAGTTTTTGTTTCATGTTCTGACTGCCTTAAAAACTGACGTTTGCTTGTAGCCAGATTTTTTGCGTGTCGGTAAATGACGCGTTATCAGTATTGAAATTAGCGTATTTGGCTAACACTGAATAATGTTTGCCAAATTTTTTCAACACAGAAAAATCCCACTCCGAACCATAAGCGGTTTTGCCGGTGTCATCATAAAAATCGTGATACATACCGGTAACGACCATGCTGTCATTCAACATTTTGTAACTGGCGGTTGCGAATACATCACGAATCCCGTTGGCGGGTGTGGTCAGGAATAAATCCGCCCAACCTTGGAAGGCGTGATTAGTACCTAATGGGGTTTGAAAGGCTTTGTTGGCGCCATAACCATTAAGCTGCTCGACGGCACCTTGTAAGGTCAGATTAAACGCTGATGCACCGCCCATAAAGTTGAAACGATCGGCCTGAAATTGATTAGGGTTGTCGGCGTAATTGGATTGATTACTCCATTCAGCGGTATACAAGAAATTGACACGGTCAAAGAATTGCGGTGATTTACCATCAAAGCGTAAGCCATAGGTCTGCGAAGATTTGGCGGCATTGGCTTTATCACGATAATCTAGCCAATAACCGTAACCAATCAAATTACCCCAATCGTTAATTTTGTAGTTCAGGTTAAGTAATGGCGCATTAATCGTATCGGTTTGACCGGCAATCGTTTGTACATGGTCAAGGTAAGCGGCATTGACGGTTAAACCGAATAAGGTTTGATTGTTATGGGTAATCAACACCGAATCATAAGTTTGTTCCATTTGTCGCCAGCCGATGTTGCCAATGAATCGATCATCATCAAACTTGATGCGTTGGCGACCGACTTTAACCACTGTATCGGCAATGCCTTTGTAACTTAACCAGAATTGGTTTAATTCGCTGCGGTCAGGATCGACAATTTTTGAATATTGGCTGCGACCATTGACGTTGCTGTTGTAATCCTCTTGCATGGCGTAATTGCCTTCGTATTCGCCATATGCTTGAAAATCATAAACGGTTGGTGACAATAGGCCTAAACGTAGGCGTGCGGTATTGGCGTTGGCGGTTTTAGGATAACTGCCTTTAACCAGAGCCCCTTTGTCTTCATCAACGTTTTCCCAACGATAATTCAAATCAACTTTCACGGCACCGTTGTTGCCGTAGTGGTAAAAATTCAACGCATCTTCTATTTCTTTGGTGACATCAGCGTGAGCCTGACTGCCGATTAAAGATAAAGAGGCTAATAAAGCAGAGGGTAGAGTAGGAGCGATTCTAGGCATAAAGTCCTCGCAGCAAATTAGGAAAATTAATGAGTGTGGTCACATTCCGACAAAAAGCTCAGCAGGCTTTCTCGGTATTGGTAATAGTCAGGATGCTCAAGCAGGGCTTTGCGACTGCGGGGGCGAGGTAAGTCAATTGTTTGAATCTTGCCGATTTTGGCGTGCGGGCCGTTGGTCATCATCACCACTCGATCCGCTAATAAAATCGCCTCATCGACATCATGAGTTACAACAATCGCAGTCACTTGGGTGCGCTGCCAGACTTCCATTAACACTTCTTGTAATTCCCAGCGAGTTAATGAGTCCAACATGCCAAACGGTTCATCAAGCAGTAACAGTTTGGGCGATAGAGCAAAGGCGCGGGCAATCCCAACCCGTTGCCGCATCCCGTTCGACATTTCGGCGGCTTTTTTAAACATGGCATTGGCAAGGCCAACCCGGGTTAAATAATATTCAACGATGTCTTCGCGTTCTTCCTGCGAAGCATGGGGATAGACTTTATCGACACCGAGCATGACGTTGTCAAAAGCCGTTAACCAAGGAAACAAACTGGGCGCTTGAAACACTACCCCGCGATCAGGGCCAGCACCATCAATCTCACGATTGTCGAGAATAATCCCGCCTTCGGAAATGCTGTTAAGGCCGGCTGTCATTGAAAGCACCGTCGATTTGCCGCAGCCGGAGTGGCCGATAATCGAAATAAACTCGCCTTTCTTCACCTTCAAATCAAAGCCATCGACCACTTTGACGGTGCTATTGCCGTCCGGCGTTGGGTAGATTTTGGAAAGTTGGGCAAATTCTAAATAGCGCGGTTTACCTAAATCATTTTGTTTAGGTTTAAGTGCCGAGGTATCCAGTTTCCAGTCGTTGCTAGTATTGGGTCTAACTGCTGGTAAATGCAGTTGATCACCGGTCGATTGCGAATGATTGGCTTGGCCCAAATCCATTAAATAGCGGGTAATTTCAGCCCGTAGCCGTTTAAATTCAGGGTCATGGTTAAGCGCGGTGCGGTCACGAGGACGCGGTAGGGCAATTTCAAACTCGGTGCCTAAGCAAGCATCGGGGCCGGGTTTAAGCGGTATGACGCGATCAGCCATGTAGATGGCTTCATCGACATCGTTGGTGATTAAAATCACGGTCTTTTTATCTTGTTCCCAGATTTGCAAAATTTCATCTTGCAAGTTGCCACGGGTTAAGGCGTCCAAGGCGCTCAGCGGTTCGTCCAATAACAAAATGTCGGGATTAGCCGCCAAAGCTCTCGCCACATTCACCCGTTGCCGCATCCCGCCAGACAATTCGCTGGGTTTTTTGTGCATAGCGCTACCCAAGTTCACCATCCGCACATAGTTTTCGGTATGGGCATGGCGTTGTTGAGGGCTCCAGTGTTTAAAAATAGCATCGACAGCCAAGGCCACGTTTTCGTAAACGCTTAACCAAGGCATTAATGAATAATTCTGAAACGCCACTCCACGATCAGGGCCGGGGCCGGTAATGGTTTCACCATTTTTTAATAACTGGCCGTTATCAGGACTAATTAAGCCAGCAATCATTGATAACAAAGTGGTTTTACCGCTGCCGGAAAAACCGACAATTGCGATGAATTCACCTTGGCGAATGTTGAGATTGATGTCTTTTAAAATCGACGCTTTGGATTTGCCTTCGCCATACGATTTACAAACAGCGTTTAATTCCAATAAGGGTTTAAAGCCATCGTTAGCGGGTTTGATAGTAGCGGTTGATGTGGGCATGGCGGACTCAAAGGTTTTTGGGATAACAGCATTCATGATGTTGTCCTCAGAGTTTTTGGAACGAAAACAGGTTTTGCAGTGAATGCATAATTCGATCCAGCATGAAGCCAATGATGCCAATGGTAAAAACTGCCACCATGATTCGGCTTAGCGAGTTGGAACTGCCGTTTTGAAATTCATCCCAGACAAATTTGCCGAGGCCAGGGTTTTGCGCGAGCATTTCGGCGGCGATTAACACCATCCAGCCCACCCCCAGCGATAAACGCATACCGGTAAAGATATAAGGCAATGCCGATGGCAAAATGATGCGTTTGATTTGGGTTGGCCAATCCAGTCTTAACACTTTGCCGACATTGACCAAATCACGATCAATTGATGACACGCCAACCGCCGTGTTAATTAAAGTCGGCCATAAAGAGCATAAAGTGACGGTAATCGCCGAGGTTACGAACGATTTGGCAAACCAAGCCTCATCACCACTGACATAAACAGCGCTAACCACTAAAGTCACAATCGGCAACCAAGCTAATGGCGATACTGGTTTGAAAATTTGAATCAATGGATTGAATGCGGTGTTTAAAACCGGACTCATGCCACACAACAAACCAAGCGGAACTGCAATTAAGCTGGCAATCACAAAGCCAGCAAACACCGTGCGTAGGCTGGTGAAAATTTGATCCAGATAAGTCGGTTTGCCGGTATAAGGTCTGAGTTTGATCTCGGCTTTAGGATCTTCGGCGAGTTTTTCCTTGTTACGCAGTTCCTGACGTTGATAAAACTCAGCCATCTTGGCTTTTTCAGCATAATGTTCAGACACTAAGCCGGTTACTTCATGCCAAACCGCAACAGGGCCGGGGATTGCGCCCAAGCTAGTGTTAATTTGTGCCGCCGTCACGCTCCAAAAGCCTAGAAAAATCAGCATCGCCAGCATTGGTACGCCCATAATCAAACTTAATTGGCGTAATTGTTGTTGTGGATTTTCACCGGCTGCGATTCTGGCTAAGGGCACAAACCAGGTCAAACCGGTCAGGGTGAAGAATTTAATCAACTTGTTATTCATCGTCTTAACCTTTTGATGATTTCAAAAATGGCGTTTACTCATCTGTGAGGCTAAAAGGGTGAAAATGACGAGCACATCACCCTTTAGCGTTCAGAATTTAGTCAACGACTTTGCCGCCAGATACGGTTTGTTTGGCTTTTAAGCCAATCGGGAATTTGGCTAGATAGTCGTTGGGTTTATTGGCGTCGAAACTGATTTTGTCGATGAAAAAGTTTTGCGAAGGTTTGATGTTGGTGTCGGCTGGGAAGTCCTCGGCTTTCGCTTTGCCTTCGGCAACCAGTTCTTTAGCCGCCGCTAAATAAATGTCTGGACGGTAGACTTTTTTGGCAGTTTCCATATACCAGCCATCCGGTTTGAATTCATTAATTTCACCCCAGCGACGCATCTGAGTTAGATACCAAACAGCACTGCTGTAAGTAGGTACGCTGGCGCCATGACGGAAGAAGGTGTTGAAATCTGGCAATGAGCGTTTGTCACCTTTTTCATACTCAAATGTGCCGTTCATGCTATTGGCTAACACCTCGTAATCGGCGCCGACGTATTGTTTTTGCGACAACATTTCGATGGCTTCTTTACGATTTTTGTTATTTTCGGCATCTAGCCACATTGAAGCGCGAATCAAAGCTTTGACCACTGCTAAATGGGTGTTGGGATATTTATCCGCCCAAGCTTTGGTAACGCCGAACACTTTTTCTGGGGTGTCTTTCCATAACTCATCATCGGTAATCACCGGCACGCCGATGTTTTTAAACACCGCTTGCTGATTCCAAGGCTCGCCAACGCAGTAACCAAAAATGGTGCCGGATTCTAAAGTCGCTGGCATTTGTGGCGGTGGCGTTACCGAAAGCATGGCGTCGGCATTAATTTGACCTGAGGTGTCTTGCGGTGGCGCATAAAAACCGGGGTTAATGCCGCCAGCAGCAAGCCAATAACGCAACTTCAAGTTATGAGTGCCGACAGGGAAGGTCATGGCCATGTTAAATGGCTTGCCTTCGGCTTTATATTTATCAACCACAGGTTTCAGGGCATCGGCTTTGATTGGATGCACCGGTTTACCGCCTTCCATGGGCAGATTGGCTTTCATTTGTTTCCAAATATCGTTGGAAACAGTGATGGCGCTGCCGTTAAAGCCCATGCTAAACGCGGTAATGATGTCGGCTTTATTGCCGTAACCAATACTGGCGCCTAAGGGGGCTGGCGCTAACATGTGTGAGCCATCCAATTCGCCATTAACCACGCGATCCATCACGACTTTCCAGTTGGCTTGTGCTTCCAGTTGCACAAATAAGCCTTCTTCTTCAAAAAAACCTTTTTCCGCAGCGACCGCTAATGGCGCCATGTCGGTGAGTTTGATAAAACCAAATTTCAAATCTTCTTTTTCCGGTTTCCCTCCGGCAAATAAACTGGGTGAAAAGCTTAAAACGGCTGTTAAAGCCACTGCGAGGGTTTGGGGTTTGCTTAGTTTCATCGTTAAATCCTAAAAGCTGCAGATAATAAAAAAGGCGTCTTCGTGGCACGGCTAAAAGCCATGCACGAAAGACGCCTTCGTCTGTTTTGCTCGTCGGTGAGCAGTATATTTGATCCCTACGTTGGGATTCTGCTTTAGCTAAGCAAACTTGATGCCAGTTTTGGACTTGAATCTGAAGTGGCTGTTATTTTCCTTTAAAAACAGTGGCTTAAGCGTTGGTTTTTTGGTGGTTGCTTGAGTTTAGAGTTTAAGTCGCTGGGTTTGGCTATCGAAACCAAGCACGTTGTTGGTGCAAATTGCTGAGTAAGTTGGTGCAGGGCTTGGCACAACTGGTCCTATGCTGCGTTGATTATTTAAGCAAATCCGCCATCGCAATCACGTTTTTAGCCATCTCCCCTAAAGACAGTTTTCTATCCATCGCGAGTTTGCGAAGGGCGTGGTAAGCCTGATCTTCGTTATAACCTTGGGATTTAATCAAAATCGCTTTAGCGCGATCTACCAGCTTGCGGTCTTCTAGTTGGTTTTTAGTTTTTTGCAGTTCATCTTTTAACGCTTGCTGTTGTTGAAAGCGGGCGATGGCGATATTAACAATCGACTTAATCCGTTTCGGCTCAAAGCCATCAACAATATAAGCACTGACACCGGCTTGAATCACTTTATTGATGGTTTCAGTTTGCTGGTCTTCGGCGAACATCACCACCGGCATTGATTGATTTTGGTTAATGTCCAAAATCATGTCCAAAATAGCTTGGTTGGGTGTGTAAAGATTAAGCACCATCACATCCGGTCGCAGGCTTTTCACTACGGTCACTAAATCCAGACATTGCGGTTGCAAGGTGGCGACTTCAAAACCATGCGTGCGTAGCTGTTTTTCCAACAAGCGATCTTCATCAAAACCATCAATGACCAACACTTTTAGCGTCGTCATAATTACTCCAGCTCGATTTTGATTAAGCTGCCATCGGGCATGATCTCGGTAATAAAGTTTCTAGGTTCTTCCAGATAATAAATTAAGCCCAGCAGCAGTAAACAACACACACCTAACAGGCTAAAAAACCGCGCTGGGCTGATGAAGGTGAGGACGATTAAGAAAATGATTGCCCCCGCGTTGCCATAAGCGCCAACAATGCCAGCGACTTCGCCGGTAATTGCGCGTCTAACTAAGGGCACGAATGCAAAAATTGCCCCCTCTGCGGCTTGCATAAAAATTGAGCAAATCAGGGTGACCAAAACCGCCAAGGCAATTGACCAGTTTGCAGAAATCATCGCCATCAAAAAATAACCAGCTGCCAAGCCGATAGTAAACAAGCTTAATGATAATTTGCGGCCAATTCGATCACTTAACCAACCGCCCACTGGCCTAGCAATAATATTAGTCACTACAAAGCTGGAGGCTAACAGCCCTGCATCTAGCATCGAAATTTGCTGGGTTTGGTTAAAGGTTTGGAAAAAAAACATCGGCAACATCGACAACACCGCTAATTTTGAGCCAAAGCTGACCAAATAAGCGATCGCCAAAATAAACACTTGTTTGTAATGATAATGATGAATGCTAGGGATAGGTTGGCTTAGGCGTTGGCTATTAGTTTTAACTAACTGGTAGGCGTGAATCAAAAATACCAGCCAAGTGCCGATGTGAATGGTTAATTCCCAATCGCCATCTAACAGCGGATAACGAGGGCTGGCTAATTTCCAGGTTAATAAGGACAGCGTGCCATACAGCGGTAATAGGCTAAGCATATACAGAAATAAATCGCTGATGCTACTGACTTCCATACTCGATGATTGTTTGCCTTTGAGTCCCGCCAGTTCGCTTGGGAAATTTTCGACATTGAAGTAGTAAATGCCGGCATAAATAAGCGCGATCAAACCGGTTAAAGCAATCGCATAACGCCAGCCATCGGCTTCACCAAAATAAAACGCCAGTCCAGGTAAAGATATTGCCGCAAATGCTGAACCAAAATTGCCCCAGCCAGCATATAGACCTTCGGCGGTTCCCATTTGGCTGAAAGGAAACCAATCGCCAATAATCTTAACGCCAACCACAAACCCAGCACCGATAAAGCCTAGTAAGAACCTCGCCCAAGCGAGTTCGGCAAAGTTGTCGGCTAAAGCACACATAAAACAAGGCACGCTACAAATAGCCAATAACCCGCTATAGCTGGTTTTTGCACCATAACGATCAACCACTAAACCAATAATGACTCGGGCGGGAATCGTTAACGCCACGTTGAGCAACAGAATAATTTCTACTTCGGCATCGCTAATGCCCAAGTCTTGTTTGATTAAGATCATTAAAGGTGCGTGGTTAAACCAAATCACAAAGCTGATAAAAAACGCTATCCAACTCATGTGCAGGATTTTGATCTTTCCGCGCATGGTCAATAATTTAAGAGGGGCAAGTGACATGAGGCTTTCCAGAAACAGACAAACGATGTTGTCCTCAAGCAAGACTTGGGCCAGTTTTTTCAAGAGATAAGGGGGCGGTTTCTTGGTGTCTTTGCTCCTTAAGTGTGCGTGGCGGGTGTTTTGTGATTCGTAATGGTGCAATTTCGCGAGTAGAGAGCCGTTGAAACCCGCTAAACTCAAGTGCTGTAAAAGTTGGCATCTATTTTGCTTGGAGCTGGTTGTTATTTTGCGTTACTTCTTACCATTGCTCGAATGGACAAAGGCGTCCTGTTCGAATGAATTTAATTCATTCAGACAGAACGCCTTTTTTTTGGTCTGTCGAAAATCAAGGGAAGTGGCAAAGTCGATGATTAATCGCAATGCCAAAGCATTGTTTGACGATTTAATTCTCATTAAAGAGGTTAGCGATGAGCACTAAACAAACCTTGATCGTTATTGGTAACGGTATGGTTGGACAATATTTCTTAACCAGCTTGGTCAATAGTGAACTAAGTCAGCAGTACCAAATTGTTACTTTTTGCGAAGAGCCACGCCCTGCTTACGATCGTGTGCATTTATCCGAATTTTTTACTGGAAAGTCTGCGCAAGATTTATCAATGGTTGCCGAGGGCTTTTTTGAGCAGCATGGGATTACCCTGCATTTAGCTGACAAAGTGGTCAGCATCGATAGGCAGCATAAACAAATTACCTCTGCTGCAGGGCGGGTGATTGCTTACGATAAATTGGTAATAGCCACCGGTTCCTATCCGTTTGTGCCGCCAGTTCAAGGTCATGAAAGACCGCAATGCTTGGTGTATCGAACCATTGAGGATTTAGAGGCTATCAAGGCTGCCGCTGAAAAATCCAAAATTGGTACTGTGATTGGCGGTGGTTTATTAGGGTTGGAAGCCGCCAAAGCGCTGAAGGATTTAGGTTTAGAAACCCACGTCGTCGAATTTGCTCCTCGCTTAATGGCGGTGCAATTAGATGAAGGCGGCGGTGCAATGCTCAAGCGCAAAATCGAAGCATTAGGGGTTAAGGTGCATTTAAATAAAAACACCACCTTAATCGAAGCGGGACAGCAGTCTTTTCATCGGATGCAATTTGCCGATGGTGAAACACTGGAAACCGACATTGTGTTGTTTTCAGCGGGGATTAGGCCGCGTGATGAGATTGCCGCCGATTGCCAATTAGCATTAGGGCCGCGGGGCGGTATCGTCATCGACAACCAATGCCGCACTTCGGATGCTGATATTTATGCGATTGGTGAATGTGCGTTATGGAATGGACAGATATTTGGTTTAGTTGCGCCGGGTTATGCAATGGCCAGAGCGGTCGTCGCGGATTTACAGAACCAGACTGGCAGTTTTACCGGTGCTGATATGAGTACCAAATTAAAACTGATGGGGGTTGATGTTGCTAGCATTGGTGATGCGCAAGCTAAAAGCCAAGGCGCTTTGGTTTATACCTATCAAAATGATGGCGATGAAATTTATAAGCGCTTGGTGGTCAGTGCCGATAAAACGCAATTATTAGGTGCAGTGTTGGTGGGGGATGTCAGTAGTTATGATCAATTGCTGCAATACAGCTTAAACGGCATTGCGTTACCTGAAAATCCTGAAACCCTGATTTTGCCTGCCTTATCAGGACAAACGCCGGTAATGGGTGTTGATGCCTTGCCAGCTAATGCGCAGATTTGTTCTTGCTACGATGTCAGTAAAGCCCAAATCTGTGACGCGATAGAGGGCGGTTGTTGCTCAGTATCTGATTTGAAAAAACATACTAAAGCTGCGACTGGCTGCGGTGGTTGTGCTTCATTATTAAAGTCAGTTTTGGATAGTGAATTGTCAAAACGTGGGGTTGAGGTTAGTAACGATATTTGCGAACACTTTTCGCTTAGCCGCCAAGAAATCTACCATTTGGTAATGGTAGAGCAGATTAAAACCTTTGATGAATTGCTGGCCAAGCATGGACAGGGTTTAGGTTGTGAAGTCTGTAAGCAAGCGGTCGGTTCGATTTTGGCTTCGTATTGGAATGATTATATTTTGGAAACGCCGCATATCGGCTTACAAGACACCAACGATAATTTCCTCGCCAACATTCAAAAGAACGGGACGTATTCGGTGGTGCCAAGAATTGCCGGCGGCGAAATTACCCCCGATATGTTGATTGCTTTAGGGCAAATCGGCAAAAAATATCAGCTTTACACCAAAATTACTGGTGGGCAACGGGTTGATTTATTCGGTGCTCGGCTTGAGCAATTACCTTTAATTTGGCAAGAGTTAATTGATGCCGGTTTTGAAAGTGGCCATGCCTATGGCAAATCGTTACGCACCGTAAAGTCTTGTGTCGGTAGTGCTTGGTGTCGGTTTGGAGTCGATGACAGTTTATGATTAGCGATTGATCTTGAAAATCGTTACAAAGGACTGCGCGCTCCCCATAAGATCAAATTTGGCGTTTCTGGTTGTACTCGCGAATGCGCCGAAGCGCAAAGCAAAGATATTGGCGTGATTGCCACTGAAAATGGTTGGAATTTATACGTTTGCGGTAATGGCGGCATGAAGCCGCGACACGCGGATTTATTCGCAACTAATCTCGATAAAGCCACTTTACTGAAATACATCGACCGCTTACTGATTTTTTATGTGCGTACTGCTAACCGAATGCAGCGTACTTCGGTGTGGCTGGAAAATCTACAGGGCGGCTTGGATTATCTAAAACAAGTGGTGATTGATGACCATCTGCAAATTGCTGACAGTCTGGAAACCCAAATGCAGCAAGTCATCAATACCTATCAATGTGAATGGAAAACCACCTTGGAAAATCCACAGCATTTAAAACGCTTTCGTTCATTTGTGAATGATGAGCAGCAAGATCAAAGTTTGAATTTTGTCGAACAACGCGGTCAAAATTTCCCTGCGCCGGCGTTGCAGGGCAAACATTTCAAAATAGTGGAAGAGGTTGCTTAAGATGACTACTTGGATAGAGGTCTGTGCGGTTGATGACTTAGTGCCTAATGCCGGTATTTGTGCTTTAGTTGATAAAAAGCAAATTGCGATTTTTTCGATGCCTAAAATCGATGGTTTATTCGCTATCGATAATCTCGATCCTTTCTCGGCAGCTAATGTCTTGTCGCGCGGTATGGTCGGGGATTTAGGCGGCGAACCTATGGTTGCTTCACCGATGTACAAGCAACATTTCAGTTTAAAAACTGGGCAATGCTTTGAAGATGAGGCGGTTAAAGTTGCGGTTTATGCGGTGCAGGTGTGTGAGGGGAAGGTTCAGA
>JBEGMT010000137.1:0-4702 GCA_041182925.1 Pseudomonadota bacterium
GTATTTTGCTTATCCACGTCAGCGACTACGCTCTGTGGCCGTTTAGTATTTTATTTTTAAATTTTGGATAAACCTATGCAACTAATTGAAAGCAAGACTCGAGGTGAGTATATATTTCAAGCAAAGCCCCTTAAATGGTTAGCAACTTCAGTTCTATTGCTGAATTGTTAGTTTAATCAGGCTTATGCTGTTGATGTTAAGACTGCTACTGAATCGAAGACTACCGCAAATCAAGAAAAACCATCCACTGAATTAGAGCCTGTGACTGTTGAGGCGGATGCGCCATTGAAAAAAACGGGTTCGATCACCACGCCTGATGTTGAAACTGCCAAAGCTACTTTGAATAAGATCGCTGGTGGTGCCAATGTGATTGATAGCGAAAGCTATAGCGAAGGTCGCGTTTCTAATCTTAAAGATGTATTAGGTTATTCACCTGGGGTTTATATTCAGCCACGTTTTGGTTCAGACGAAGCTCGATTGTCGATCCGTGGTTCCGGGTTGCAGCGGACGTTTCATATGCGCGGTATCAATATGTTGCAAGACGGTATTCCTGTGAATTTGGCTGATGGTGGTGGCGATTTTCAAGGTGTGGATGGTTTAAATTACGATTATCTCGAAGTTTATCGCGGGGCAAATGCTTTGCAATACGGTGGAACTACATTGGGGGGTGCTATCAACTTTATTTCACCGACTGGTTATACAGCACCTAAATTACAATTGCGGATGGAAGGTGGCTCTTATGGCTATCTGCGTGGCCAAGCAGCAACCGCTGGCGTAGAAGGGAACACCGATTATTTCCTCAGCTATACCCACACTGAACAAGATGGTTTTCGTGATCATGCTAGACAAAAAAATCACCGTTTTAGCGGCAATGTTGGTGTCAAATTATCTGATCGCTTAGAAACACGGTTTTTTGCTGGTTATACCGATACTAACTCACGCTTACCAGGTTCTTTGAAAAGACAAGAGTTGTATGAAACCCCGAGAAAATCCTCGCCAACCAATTTTCTTCTTGACCAACAGCGTAATTTTCAGTCTTGGCGAATGGGTAATAAAACGACCTATAGTTTCAATGACAAAAATCGTTTAGAAGTGAATGCCTTTTATTCCTACAAGGATTTGGATCACCCGATTTTCCAAGTGATTGATCAAGTTACTCATGACTATGGTGGTGGGATTCGGTTTATTTCTGAAAATGATTTATTCGGTCATAAAAATCAGTTTGTTTCTGGGCTGTTGATGCAAAACGGTGATACTGAAGATCGTCGTTATAAAAATGTAATGGGTAAGCCGACTGGGGCAATGTTAGCGGCTTACAATCAAAATGCGTTTAATTTAACCGCTTATATGGAAGATCAATTTTACCTAACCAATCGTTGGGTCGCGGTTTTGGGTGGTTCTTGGACTCAAGCTGAGCGTCAGTTGAATGATTTGAAACTAGCCTCGAATAGTTTTGACGAATCTTATAATCGTTTTACGCCGAAAGTCGGTGTGCGTTATGAATTCACGCCCACGACGCAAGTTTTTGCTAATTACAGCCAAAACTTTGAGCCACCCAGTTTTGGTGAATTATCGGGCGGTCCGATGATTACAAAAGTAAAGGATCAAAAAGGCCATACGGTTGAAATTGGTTCTCGTGGACGTTGGGATAATTTGCTAACCGAATGGGATGCAGCCTTCTACCATACTTGGATCGATAACGAGATGCTTAGCTTAAGTGATCCACGGGGTTTTTCTTTGGGAACTGTCAGTGCTGATAAAACTATTCATCAAGGTATTGAGTTGGGCTTAACCCATCGGTTTTTTGATGAACATTTGGTGTTAAGACAAAACTATATGTGGAATAACTTCCATTTTGATGGTGATCGCGTTTATGGCAATAAAATGTTGGCAGGTGTGCCAGAACATTTTTATCGTGCTGATTTGGTTTATCGTTGGGATGAAGGTTTTTATCTAGGACCTAATGTCGAATGGACACCATCAGACTATGCGGTCGATCATGCCAATACGTTGAATGCCAAGGGTTACGCTTTGCTGGGAAGCAAAGTTGGCTACGCCAATAAAAAACAAGGTTGGGATGTGTTTTTGGAAGGTCGTAATTTAACTGACCAAACCTATACTGCTACTACCGGTGTGATCGCGGATGCTAAAGGTCAGGATAGTGCGCAGTTTATGCCTGGTGATGGCATAACCGTGTATGGTGGTTTTAAGTGGAGTATGTAGTCATTTAAAGTCATAAAGCGTGCTTCGCTGTTACCAGCGAGGCACGCCAACCGAATTATCGAATCCCCTGCAATCCCCCCGTATGCAAAACCACCAGCTTTTGCCCTTTGGCAAAATAGCCTTGCCGCATCAAATCATACATCGCGAACAATAATTTACCGGTATAGATAGGTTCCAAGGCTATGCCGTGTTGTTGCTGAAATCGCTCAATAAACGCCAGTAATTCTGGGCTGGATTTAGCAAAGCCGCCGTGATGGTAATCCAATAATAATTGCCAGTTATCGGCAGAGCGGTTGGTTAATTGCTGGATTTCATCAATCAAATAGCCGCCGTTTTTAATCGCCGCAACCCCTAATAATTGGCTGCTTGCTGGCGCTTGATTGATTAAACCCGCCAAGGTAGTGCCAGTGCCGCAAGCGGTCGCTAGATAATCAAAATTCAGAGCAATTTCATCAAAAATTTCACCAACGCCTTGCAAAGCCAATGCACTAGCTCCGCCTTCCGGTAGCCAATATTGACCGACTTGTAAATCCGGCAAGCTGCCATGTTGCTTGTATTGTCGCAATTGTCGATAAGCTTCACGCGACACAAACCGCAGTTCCATTCCCCAATCCTGCAAATCGCGCAAAGTCGAATTGAAAACTGCCGGTTGCTCGCCGCGAATATACGCCACGGTCTTTAGCCCCAATGCTTTGCCAGTAAATGCTAGTGCATGGCAATGATTGGAATAAGCGCCACCCATGCTGACGATGCAATCAGCGTTGAGCGAGAGAGCATGGTTTAGGCAATATTTAAGCTTGCGCCATTTGTTGCCGGAGATGATAGGGTGCAGTAAATCATCGCGTTTGATCCACAGCTCCAAGCCGTGGCTGGCAAATTCGGCGTCAAAGATTGGTTGAAGCGGCGAGGGGGATAATTGTTGCGCCAAACTGTGTAGGCGTGGGTGTAACTTCAAACTTGCGCCTGTCTAATCGCCCAAGCCACATCTGCCGCTTGGCGATTGGCTTTAACATCATGGACTCGGAACATCGTCACTCCAGCCATCACCCCTAAAGCGGTGGTGACAGCGGTCGCGGTGACTAATTCACTAGGTTCGCTGACATTACAAATACTGCCCATAAATCGCTTACGACTGGTGCCGAGCAACACCGGATAACCTATGGCGACTAATTGATCTAAATTAGCCAATAAATCCAGATTGTTCTGTTTGCGCTTGCCAAAACCAATCCCCGGATCAATCGCAATCAGTTCAGGTTTCAAACCTGCGTCCAAAGCGGCTGCTACTTGTTGCTTTAGCAAGCTTTTTACCTCGGCAACCACATCGTTATAAAACGGCTGGTCTTGCATAGTTTTTGGCGTGCCTTGTGCGTGCATCAAAATAATCGGCATTTGATTCGCAGCGGCAAAATCCAGCATATTAGCATCGGCCAGACCGCCGGAAACATCATTAATTAAATTGGCACCAGCTTCTAAAGCCGCTTCAGCGACAGTGCTTAAAGTGGTGTCGATGCTGATGATAATCTCGGCATTGAGCTGGCGAATGGCTTTAATCGCTGGCACCACGCGGCGAATTTGTTCATCAGCTGAAACCGGATCAGAACCGGGCCGAGTTGATTCGCCACCGACATCAATCATATCTGCACCCTCCGCGAGCATGGTTTCTGCTTGCTGAATCGCAGCGTCGAGGCCAGTAAATTTGCCGCCGTCAGAAAAGCTGTCAGGCGTGACATTTAAAATGCCCATGATTTGCGGGGAGGTGGTTTTGAACATGGTTTGTAATGAGTGAAATAATTAAATGCCATTAATTAGAATGGCTTGAATAGCACCAATCACTTGGTCATGTTTGGTTTTACTAAGACAAGCTACTTTTTTCTTAATTAAGGTTGTGTGGGCAGTAAAAATTTTGTGAGGTCTGATGTAACTCAATTTGCTTAAAAAGCCTGCTTCAAAGTCGGTTTCATATAAAGCAATTGCCTGACTATCGTCATAATTTTGGCTGGTGATTTGGCACAAAATCCAGTCGTTCCGTTTAGCATTTGCTAACACCAAAGCAGGTCTTAATTTTGATTGGCTTAAATCAGAAAAAGGAAACGTGACAAAAGCAATATCATTCACTGAAATGCTTTCCATGCATCCTCCTCTTCAGGTCTATCCCAGTCTTTAGCCAGCGCTTGTTCACTTAACAGCGCTGTTTCATTCAATAAAATCTGTTGTTTACGACTGATAAATTCAACAAAATCCAAAACCTCTTGTTGTAAGTTTTCTGGCAATACCGCTGTTTTTTCAGTAATTTCTTCTATTAAACAATGCATATAAACCTCATTTATTTATCGGCTAGAATCGATATTTTTTAATGAAAACTATCTTCAAAAATTTCATTCAAATTAATTTGTAGATTAGGAAATAAATGCGGGGTCGCAACGTCTTCACCGCAATACATATTGAGCAATTGATATTTTTCACTTGCATCATCGAGTAC
>JBEGMT010000138.1:0-4369 GCA_041182925.1 Pseudomonadota bacterium
GTTTTAACCGCGGGTAATCACGGTTCGACTTTTGGGGGCAATCCTTTAGCGTGTTCAGCCGTGTTAGCGGTACTCAACACCTTAAGTGATTGTGAATTAATCGCCAATGCCAAAATTAAAGGCCAACAAATTTGCGATCAAATCGCCCAAAAAACCACAGGCAACCCACATATCAAACAGATTCGCCATTTAGGCTTAATGATAGGCGTAGAGCTCGATCGTCCTTGCGGTGAGCTAGTTGGTAAAGCCTTGGCAAAAGGCTTGTTAATCAATGTCACCGCCGACAACACGATTCGCCTATTACCACCCTTACTAATTGACGAGCAACAAATCGTCTTTCTGACCGACACATTGTCAGCACTTATTCAAGAATTTACTCGGTAAATACCATGCAGCAACCTAGACATTTCACCAGTTTATTGGATTTATCCAGTGATGAATTACGGACTTTGATAGCAAGAGCGATTTATCTTAAAAATCATCGTGATCCAGATTTTCAACCACTAAAAGGTCGAGTTTTAGGCATGATTTTTGAAAAATCCTCGACAAGAACCCGTATTTCATTCGAAGCGGGTATGGCGCAATTTGGTGGTAGCGCCATCTTCTTATCACCACGCGACACTCAACTGGGTCGTGGCGAACCCTTAGAAGACAGCGCAAAAGTGATTTCCAGCATGGTTGATTGCATCATGTTAAGAACCTTTAAGCATGAAACTGTCACTACGTTTGCCCAACATTCACGGGTGCCAGTGATTAACGGCTTAACCGACTTATTACACCCCTGCCAATTGCTGGCTGATATGCAAACCTATTTTGAATTTCGCGGTGATATTGCTGGCAAAACTGTGGCATGGATTGGTGATGGTAATAATATGTGCCATTCCTACATCAACGCCGCCCGTCAATTTGATTTCAAATTGAATATCGCCTGCCCGTTTGAATATCGACCTAACCAAGCCATTGTGGATGCAGCAGGCCATCGAGTTGCATTTTTCAACCACCCAGAACAAGCCGCTCAAGGCGCTGATTTAGTGGTCACCGATGTTTGGGCCAGCATGGGTCAAGAAGAGGAACAGAAAAAACGCGAAATCGCTTTTAACGACTTCCAAGTTAATCAACAAACCATGCAAGCCGCCAACAGCGATGCCTTATTTATGCATTGTTTACCTGCTCATCGGGGTGAAGAAGTCACAGCAGAGGTAATCGACGGCCCGCAAAGTGTGATTTTTCCTGAAGCAGAGAATCGTCTTCATGCACAAAAAGCACTGCTTGAATTTCTCATCTGCCAATAATTTCGCTAAAATCGGTGATTTTATTAACCCAGAGAGCGTGACCGTGAAAAAACTATTAGCAAGTGTGATTGTTCTGTTCAGTTTCAGCGATTTGGCTAATGCTAAAACCGCTTATGTAACTGATAGCGTTGAAATCCCCTTGCGTAGTGCTGATAGCGAGCGCAGTAAAATCGTTAAAATGCTGGCCAATGGTACTCAACTGACCATTTTCCAAGACAGTAACGAAAATGGTTATAGCTATGTACAAGCCAGTAATGGTGCAGAAGGTTTTATCTTAACCCGCTATTTAAGCAATGAACCTTCAGCCCGAACTCAACTGGAAGCGGCCACCAAAAAACTCGAAGCACTACAAGAAGAAAATAAACAACTAAAATCCAATCATGCGGTCAATCAAGAAATTGGCAAAGAACGCGATAAACTCAGCAATGAATTAGCTGAATTACATCAAACTGCTGCTAATGCGATTCAACTCAAACAACAACGCGATGAACTTCAAGAGCGAGTTGTGACCGTTGAACGCGAATTGCAACAATACAAACGCGAAAATCAAGCCTTAACCGATAGCACTAATCAAGATTGGTTTTTATATGGCGGTGGTTTATCACTATTCGGGGTATTACTGGGCTTTATATTACCTAAACTCAGCTGGCGCCGCCGCTCAAACGGCTGGGACAGCTTCTAACCTATCAAATTCAAACCTAGCTCACAGCGAGCTAGGTTTAGCTAGTTTGCTTCAATTTATTTTTATACAGTTTCAGGATTCCTAAACATGGCTCAATCAGACGATAAAACCCGCAGTTTTTCTTCACTGGTCGTTGACGGCATGGAGCGCGCACCAAGTCGCGCAATGTTGCACGCAGTCGGTTTCAAAAATGAAGACTTCAAAAAACCACAAGTGGGTATCGCCTCAACATGGAGCATGGTGACCCCATGCAATATGCACATCAACCGTTTAGCAGACGATGCCGCACGCGGCGTTGACCAAGCCAATGGTAAAGCGGTGATTTTCAACACTATCACCATTTCTGACGGGATTTCAATGGGTACTGAAGGGATGAAATACTCTTTAGTGTCACGCGAAGTTATCGCCGATTCGATTGAAACTGTTGTCGGTTGCCAAGGTTTTGATGGCATCGTAGCAATTGGTGGTTGCGATAAAAATATGCCAGGTTGCATGATCGCCCTCGCCCGCTTAAACCGTCCGGCGATTTTCGTTTACGGCGGCACCATTTTATCCGGCTGCCATAACAACAAAAAACTCGACGTTGTTTCTGTATTTGAAGCCGTCGGCGCCCGTGCTAACGATAAAATTGACGACGCTGAATTAGCTGCCATCGAGGCAAAAGCGATTCCTGGCCCGGGTTCATGCGGCGGTATGTACACCGCGAACACCATGGCCTCTGCGATTGAAGCCTTGGGTATGAGCTTGCCAAATAGCTCGGCACAAGCAGCGATTTCAGACGACAAACGCCTAGACTGCGAACGTGCCGGTGCAGCGGTATTAGAATTATTGAAAAACGACATCAAACCGCTGGATATCATGACCAAGCCAGCCTTTGAAAATGCAATCACTGTCGTCATCGCCTTAGGCGGTTCAACCAATGCGGTCTTACATCTATTGGCAATGGCTAACGCCAGTGGTGTTGATTTAGGCTTGGACGACTTCACTCGCATCGGTGCTCGTGTACCCATGTTGGCTGATTTAAAACCCAGCGGTCGTTACTCAATGGGCGAATTAGTCGAAATCGGCGGCATTCAACCATTAATGAAAGAATTGTTAAAAGCGGGCTTATTACATGGCGATTGCTTAACCGTCACCGGCAAAACCTTAGCGGAAAACTTGGCTAACGTAAAAGACTACCCTGCCGAACAAGACATGATTCGCCCATTGAGTAATCCAATTAAAAAAGACAGTCACTTGTCAATTTTATACGGCAACTTGGCAACCGAAGGTGCGGTAGCAAAAATCACTGGTAAAGAAGGCTTGGTATTTAGCGGCACAGCAAAAGTCTTTGATGCCGAAGAATTAGCGCTTAAAGCGATTTTAGATGGCAGTATCGTCAAAGGCGACGTGATTGTTATCCGCTACGAAGGCCCAAAAGGTGGCCCAGGTATGCGCGAAATGCTGTCGCCCACCTCAGCGGTCATGGGTAAAGGCTTAGGCAAAGAAGTAGCCTTGATTACTGATGGCCGTTTCTCAGGCGGCACTCACGGCTTCGTGGTTGGACACATCACCCCAGAAGCTCACGTCGGTGGCGCTTTGGCGATTGTCCAAGATGGCGACCAAATCACTATCGATGCCGAAACCAAACAATTAACCCTACACGTTGAACAAACCGAAATCGAGGCCCGTTTACAAAACTGGCAACAACCAGCTCCACGTTATACCCGTGGCGTGTTGGCAAAATATGCCAAATTGGTCAGCTCTGCGTCTAAAGGTGCGGTGACGGATAATCTGGATTAATGCTTTAAACAACGCAATAAATTTACCGTTCATCCTGAGCTTGTCGAAGGATGAACGGTAAAACCACCGCATCTTCTCCCCGTCTCCAACCACTGGATCCCCATGATAGCCATCGGTAAATTTAATACCCTCACAGTCCTCAGCAAACGCGATAACGATATTTATCTGGACGATGGCGAAGGTGGCGAAATCAGCCTGATTGACCCGATTGTCGGACAAGAATACCCAATTGGCGCCAAACTCGATTTGTTTGTCTACACCGATGGCAGCGGCCAAATGATTGCCACTAGCAAAACCCCATTAGCCCAAGTCGATGAAGTCGCCTATCTAAAAATGGTTGCCCACAGCCATGCTGGTGCTTTTTTAGATTGGGGTGTCCCTAAAGATTTATTAGTGCCCTTTAGTGAACAAACCTGCCCGATGTTTACCGGTCGCAGCTACTTGGTGAGATTGTTTTTAGACGAACAAAATCGCATCGCTGGCACCATGATGCTCAACGATTTTATTCACGACGAAGCTTTTTATTACAAAGAAAACCAGCCGGTTGACATTATCATTGCCGACTTCACCGACTTGGGATTTAAAGCCATAGTTGATCAAAAATACTGGGGAG
>JBEGMT010000139.1:0-5664 GCA_041182925.1 Pseudomonadota bacterium
AAATATCACCCCTTAAAACAAAAGCCACTGGTATGCTACGCGCCTTACCTTCGCGATCCAATAAAAAATCAGAATGGATATGAATTTGTTCCTGCTCAACATAGAAACGTGCGCTGGCTTCAAGATCGGTCAATTCATCGGGGTCAGGTAAATCTAAACCGTAGTGTTTACCAATTAATACCCGTTGTGCTTTGCTGGGTGACAATAAATCAATCCAAATTGGCTTCATGACCTCTAAATCATGGCGACAAGTAATTGCCACTTTCGATAAACGGCCGTCAACCAATTCAAAAGCGCTTAATTGTCCTTCACCACAGTGCGGTTCACGGTCTCCCACCAAAGATTCACGCAAGATATCAGATAATTCCCACAACACATCATCTTGACGCTCTGTTACCACTTGTTCCCAAACAAATTTGGCATCATCCAGGCTTAATGAAGATAAAATTTGTCCAATTTCAAAAGCTGACAAACGTTTTAAAAAGATCTGAAGTTCTGCCAAATGTTGCTTTTGGACTAATGTCATCACCAGCTTTTGTCGCTGCATAGGGTGATTTTGCAACATTTTTTCGACACACCGATGCTTTCTCAGCAAGTCGTTAACAGTTTGCAGTGGCACTGGCAACTCCCAATCAAAAACAGAAAAGGTGCTTAATATAACCGAGATTGCAGTGAATTGAGCCAGGTAAAGGTTGTAATTGCGCTAATTATTGCAACTAGCGCAATTCACTACTGCTACAGAAACTGATTATTTTTCAGCTTCTGGTTGTTCTGGCGTTATTACTGAATTAACAGTATTAGGGGCTTTAACTGAGATCAACCAACCATCTTGCCCAGTACAATCACCTTCTTCAGCTCTTGCCGAAACATGAATACGGGCAAAACCTTCACCGATAGAAGCCGGTAACTTAGTTTTAACCTGGATATAGGTTTTGCGATTTTGAATATCCAAATCCATTTTTTCGCCTTTGGCTTCAGCTTTAATGCTAGTTAGCAAAGTACCTCGGGAAACGTGAAAAGACACTTCCGATTCTGGGGCAACTTCCGCTCTATGCTCTGGCACGAAATCGCGAAATTTAGGTTTTTTACATTCTTTTTTGTCATCCTCTTCACCGGGTTTTACTGCCATTGCATTGCTGGCAAATAACATAGCGGCAATGAACAACAGCGTTTTGCGATGTTTGGCTAGTTTCATAGTCAACCTCTTGATTTGTTATTGTAATTATTGATAACTGCAGTTCTCACTTTACCAGCTTTATTTGACATTTCAACGCGAAAAGCCGATTCGTTTACCTTAAACTTCTACCCTTTAAACATCTATACCATGTAAAATCGCCAGCTTTTCAAGATTAACTCGCAATTCAATGAGCATGAATATCAGAGGCACCACCATATTATCAGTACGCCGAGGCAATAAAGTAGTGATCGGCGGTGATGGTCAAGTCACCTTGGGCAATACAGTGATGAAAGGTAACGCTCGAAAAGTACGCCGTTTGTATCACGATAAAGTCATCGCCGGTTTTGCAGGCGCTACCGCTGATGCCTTTACTTTATTTGAACATTTTGAAGGCAAACTGGAAAAACATCGCGGTAATCTAACCCGCGCTGCGGTTGAAATGGCTAAAGATTGGCGTACCGATAGGGCTTTGCGCAAACTAGAAGCATTGCTGATTATCGCCGACGCCAAAACATCATTAATCATCTCTGGCAACGGCGATGTGATTGAGCCCGAATATGATTTTATGGCGATTGGTTCGGGTGGCGCATACGCACAGAGCGCGGCCCGGGCTTTATTGGAAAATACCGAACTTAGCGCCCGTGAAATTGTCGAGAAATCTTTAAATATTGCCGCCGAGATTTGCATTTACACTAATCATAATCTGCGTATTGAAGAATTAGACGCCGAACCGCAAGAGTAAGCCCATGAGCCAAATGACACCCCGTGAAATCGTCAGCGAACTAGATAAACATATCATCGGCCAAACCGATGCCAAACGCTCGGTAGCAATTGCCCTGCGTAACCGCTGGCGTCGTAGCAAAGTTGCCGCTGAATTGCGTAACGAAATCACCCCAAAAAATATCCTGATGATCGGCCCAACCGGTGTTGGTAAAACCGAAATCGCTCGTCGCTTGGCGCGTTTAGCTAATGCACCGTTTATTAAAATCGAAGCGACTAAATTTACCGAAGTCGGTTATGTCGGTCGTGATGTCGAATCGATTGTCCGTGACTTGGTGGATACTGCGGTCAAAACCACTCGCCTTGATGCAATGGAAAGATTCCAAATTCGCGCAGCTGATGCTGCCGAAGAACGGATTTTAGACATTTTGTTACCGACTGCCGAAGGCGGTACTTTGTCAGAAACCGAAGCCTCGACTCGGCAAAAAATGCGCAAAAAATTGCGCGAAGGCGACTTGGACGATAAAGAAATTGAGCTTGATGTTGCAGCACCATCGGTCGGTGTCGAAATTATGGCGCCGCCTGGCATGGAAGAAATGACCAGCCAGTTGCAAAGCATGTTCCAAAACATCAATTCTGGCCGCACCAAATCGCGCAAATTAAAAATTAAAGACGCTTTGCGAGTGTTGCAAGAAGAAGAAGCAGCAAAACTGATTAACGAAGATGAGATTAAACAATCGGCCTTAGAAGCAGTTGAACAACACGGAATCGTGTTTTTGGATGAAATCGACAAAATCTGCAAACGTTCCGACATTGGCGGTGGCGAAGTGTCTCGCGAAGGCGTACAGCGTGATTTGCTACCGTTGGTCGAAGGCAGCACAGTGACTACCAAATACGGGATGGTAAAAACTGATCATATTTTGTTTATCGCCTCTGGTGCGTTTCATCTCACCAAACCTTCGGATTTAATCCCCGAATTACAAGGACGTTTTCCGATTCGTGTTGAATTAAACGCTTTGAGCGCTGACGATTTCGTCCGCATTTTGACCGAACCTGATGCTTCACTCACCTCACAATATCAAGCGTTACTTGCGACAGAAGGCGTTGCAGTGAAGTTTACCGCCGATGGCATAAAACGCATTGCTGAGCTAGGCTGGCAAGTTAATGAAAAAACTGAAAATATCGGTGCGCGTCGCTTACATACGATTCTGGAAAAACTGTTAGAAGATATTTCTTTCAACGCACCGGATTTAGCTGACAAAACCATCAGTATTGATGCCGAGTATGTTGATAACCATTTGATGAAACTAGCGGAAGATGAAGATTTAAGCCGCTATATTCTCTAAACCTATGCGCCTAAAAATTACACCTTGTCATTCAGTACCGACTGAAATCAAACTGCATAAGCTTTCAGCGGTATTGGAAGTACATTTTGACGATGGCAGTATTTTTGAATTGCCAAGCGAATATTTGCGGGTTTACACCCAGTCTGCTGAAGCAGTCGGTCATGGCCCAGGCCAAGAAACGCTGCAAATTGGCAAAGAAGACGTGGTGATTAACAATATCCGTCCTGTTGGCAACTATGGTATCGCCATTGATTTTAGCGATGGTCACGACAGCGGCATTTATTCATGGGATTTGTTGTATAAACTCGGCTTGGAATTTCCTTGGCTATGGGCAACTTATCTCGACCATCTTAAAGCGGCCGGCATTAGCCGAAAACCCAAAATAAACCATTAAATACATGACTAACGACAATACAACCCACTTTGGTTTCAAACAAGTTCCCACTCAAGAAAAAGTTGCCCTAGTACGCGGCGTATTCGACTCGGTGGCCAGCCAATATGACATCATGAATGATTTAATGTCGCTGGGTATCCACCGTATCTGGAAACGGGTTGCCGTACAATTAGCCAATATTCGTGAAGGCGATACTGTGCTGGATTTAGCCGGTGGCACAGGTGATTTGACTACCTTATTTGAAAAACGGGTTGGTCAAAAAGGCCAAGTGGTTTTAGCGGATATTAACGCTGCGATGTTGCGTACCGGTCGTGATCGCTTAATCAACCGTGGTTTAACCGGCAATATTCGCTATGCACAAGTCAATGCTGAATGTTTACCTTTTGCTGACAATACTTTTGACTGTGTGTGTATCGGCTTTGGTTTACGCAATGTGACTGACAAAGATGCTGCTTTACGCTCAATGTATCGGGTATTAAAGCCAGGTGGCAAAGTGATTGTTTTAGAATTTTCACACCCTGTCGATCCGATTACCGAAAAAGTTTACGATTTTTACTCATTCAATTTGTTACCTAAAATCGGTGGCATTGTTGCTAAAGATGAAGACAGCTACCGTTATTTGGCGGAATCAATCCGTATGCATCCCAAACAAGATGAGCTAAAACAGATGATGGAAAATGCCGGTTTGGAGCGTTGTGAATATTTCAACATGACCCAAGGTATCGTTGCGGTTCATAGAGGCTATAAATTTTAATTAGGCTTTAAAGCTCATGGCTCTGAAAAAAGCGCATTCTTATCTTAGCGAAGCCGAGTATTTACAAGGCGAGCAGATTAGCACCATCAAGCATGAATATATTGATGGTGAAGTCTACGCGATGGCTGGGGCCAGTCGTAATCATAGCTTAATTGCTGGCAATGCATTAAGACTGTTCAGCAATCATCTACAAGATAGCCCTTGCCAGACTTTTGTTGCTGACATGAAAGTCAGAGCCGCTAACGGTTTTTTTTATCCCGATGTAATGGTAGTTTGCAACGATGATGACGGCGATGATTACTACACCGACAAGCCCAAAATCATCATCGAAGTGTTGTCCAAAAACACCCGCCGCACCGACCAAACCCTCAAATTAGCCGCTTATAAAACCCTAGCTAGCTTGCAAGAATACGTGTTAATTGAGCAAGATCATGTCGATATTGAAGTGTTTCGTCGCTCGGCTAACTGGTTTTCAGAGCGTTATTTTATCGGTGATGAGGTGTTTTTTGAGTCATTAGACTTAACCGTCAGCGTCAGTGATATTTATCAACGCGTTAACAACGAAGACATGCAAGACTATCTGCAACAACTTCAACAACAGCAGGCGAGCTAATGCTTGGCAATTTAACCCCGATTAAACCCTTATTGATTAGTCTGCTCGAACCAGCGATTAATCAATATCTAAGCCTAGACGATAACGCCAGCAAGCTGCTCAGCCCTATAGCCGATAAAGTGGTAGCGATTGAGATCAGCAGTTTTAATCAAACCATTTATCTTTGCCCGACTGCCACCAAGCTACAGATTTTAGAATCTTATAATGATACTGTTGATGCCAAAATCAGCGGCTCGTTATCTGCGCTGGGCTTAATGGGATTAAGTGCTACGCCTATGCGTTCCTTGTTCCAAGGCGATGTGCGGATTGAAGGCGACACCCAAGTGGCTCATAAATTTCAAAGTTTGTTTGCCAAACTCGATATTAATTTTGAAGCCAAACTTGCCCGCTACACCGGTGAAAGTTTTGCTCAACAATTTGGCAGTTTATTCCGCAGTAGTCGTGACTGGAGCCAACAAAGTTTGACCAACTTCAAGCTTAATCTGCAAGAATTTTTGCAAGAAGAAACCCGTGACCTACCCGCCAAACCTGAAGCTGAAGAACTATTTCAACAAATCGATGCCAGCCGTAGCGATTTTGACCGACTCAATGCCCGCATTGATAGACTACAAAACAGCTTAAATTCATCTTCCGAGCCCAATACCTAAGGACACCTTGTGA
>JBEGMT010000140.1:0-2649 GCA_041182925.1 Pseudomonadota bacterium
AAAGCGGCTTTTGCGCCTTCACTCACCGCAGGCGCAATAATCACTTCGACAAATTGACGAGCAGCGATTTCAGCCGCAGTTTTTTCGTCCAATTCGCGGTTGAAAGCGATGATGCCGCCAAATGCTGAAGTCGGATCGGTAGCATAAGCTAAGTTATAGGCGCCTAAAATATCGTCACTAATCGCAACACCGCATGGGTTTGCGTGTTTAACAATCACGCAAGCCGGTTGCTCTGGAAAGGCTTTGACACATTCCAAAGCCGCATCAGCGTCGGCGATATTGTTGTAAGACAATTCTTTGCCTTGCAATTGCTTGGCGGCGGCAATGCTGCCAACGGGTGGATTTTTTTCCTGATAAAACGCCGCGTTTTGATGCGGGTTTTCACCGTAACGCATGGTTTGCAAGCGATGGAATTGCAGGTTTAAGGTATCAGGGAAACCGCTGTTGTTGATTTTGCCCAAGTAAGTAGCAATCGCGGTGTCGTAACGCGCGGTGTGTTCAAAGCTTTTTAAAGCAAGATTAAAACGAGTCGCGTGGCTCAAGCTAACCTCGGCTTGCAGTTCTGCCAAAATCGCTGAGTAATCCGCTGGATCAACCACAATCGCTACGTCCTCATGATTTTTCGCCGCCGCACGAATCATGGTCGGGCCGCCGATGTCGATGTTTTCAATCGCGGTTTCTAAATCACAATCTGGATTAGCAATGGTTTGCTCGAACGGGTAAAGATTCACCACCACCATATCAATCGGTTTGATGCCGCTATCAGCCATCACCGCATCATCAATGCCACGACGACCTAAAATACCGCCATGCACTTTAGGGTGCAACGTTTTAACCCGACCATCCATCATTTCAGGGAATCCGGTGTAATCAGAGACTTCGGTGACCGGCACATTGTGTTCCGCCAATAATTTAGCGGTGCCGCCAGTGGACAATAATTCGATACCCAACTGGTTCAAGCCGCGACAAAACTCTAAAACGCCAGTTTTATCAGAAACGCTGACCAACGCACGGGCCACTTTTTTGTTCATGCAAACCTCAGAAAGAGAAATAGAAAAATTAACTGATGCCGTATTGCTCAAGCTTTTTACGCAAGGTGCTACGGCTAAGCCCCAACACTTTGGCGGCTTTGCTTTGATTAAAATCGGCGTGTTTAAGCGCGGTTTCTAGCAGTGGTTTTTCCACTTCTGCCAGCACCAGATTGTATAAACCTGAGAATTCATGTCCATTTAACTGAACAAAATAGCCTTCAACACATTGCCGCACATGCTCGGACAAAGTATTGTCACTGCCACTTACTGTATTGATAATTTTCACTTCCATCTATGCTCCATTTAGGCGACGGGTGGAATGATGTGATTAAACGATGCGTTAACCAGCGCCAATTGTTGCGCTGGTTGTTGTGCCTGATTGATAGCGGTTTTTTGACTGACGGATAAACCGCCAAGGTGATCGAAATACCAACCAATGTGCTTGCGAGCGATTTTAACACCACAGTCAGCACCGTAAAAACTGTATAAATTATCTAAATGCTGATTAATCACAGTTTTGACCTCACGCAAACTCGGCGGCACATAGCTACCCCCCTGTAATTTGGCGGCCAGTTCAGCAAAAATCCACGGCCTGCCTTGAGCAGCTCGACCAATCATCACCGCATCAGCACCCGTGTAATTCAGCACCTGTTGGGCTTTTTCAGCGCTGGTAATATCACCGTTGGCTATCACCGGAATCGTCACCGCCTGTTTGACTTGTTTAATAGTGTCGTATTCAGCATCACCCGTAAATTTACAAGCGCGACTGCGGCCATGAATCGCCAAAGCTTGTATGCCCTGCTGTTCGGCAATTTGCGCGATTGTCACCGCATTACGATTCGCCAAATCCCAGCCAGTGCGAATTTTCAAAGTTACAGGTACATCAACCGCATTCACCACCGCCGACAAAATCCGCGCGACTAACGCTTCGTCTTTCAACAACGCCGAACCCGCCGCCACCGAACACACTTTTTTCGCCGGACAGCCCATATTAATATCGATAATCTGCGCACCGCGCTGGCAATTGAGTTTTGCCGCTTCGGCCATTTGTTGAGGATCGGTGCCCAAAATTTGTACCGAACGCAGACCGCTATCGTGACTGTAATCGGTTTTTTTCAGGGTTCGGGGATGATGTTGCAAATCAGTTTTAGAAATTACCATCTCCGAAACCGTCAAACCTACCCCAAACTGGCTACACAACTGCCGAAACGGCCCGTCGGTAACGCCCGCCATTGGTGCAAGAATTAGATTATTAGAGAGTTGGTAACAACCAATGTGCATGAAGACCACAGCCGGCAAAAAGGCTGGGCATAATACCTGAAAAGCGGCAATTTATCGAGGGATTCAAAGAGTTAAGTTGGCATGGCTCAAAAAAGCGGTTTTGAGCCATACACTTTATAAAAATCAATTATCTAACTTACGTCGAGCCGCTAAATGATGCTCTGAGTAACTGTGATGATCATCTAAGCCAACAATTTCACAAAATCCACCGTTATGGTTGTATTCATCGCAGTAATGGTGAATAAATTCCATCACCGTATGGTCAATCAAATTCGCTTCGGTTAAATCAAAAAACACCGTTTTACGCTCAGGAAAATCAGCCAACAAACTTTTTAAG
>JBEGMT010000141.1:0-8014 GCA_041182925.1 Pseudomonadota bacterium
AGCAAACTTTCGCCTTTGGATGTCGCCGATGTGGCGATGTTCATGTTCAGCACGTCGGCGGATAAACGGGTCGCTGCTAATTCAAAGGTGGTGCGGGTGCGGGTGCTGTTTTCAAAGAACAAATTGATAATAGTTTTGCCGCGCAGCAAGGGTACTTTTTTAACCTGATGCTCTGACATATCGACAAACGATTCGGCGGTGTCGAGAATTTCAGTGAGTAATGGTTTGCTCAAGCCTTCGATGGTCAGAAAGTGTTTGAGCTTGCCGGATTCGGTGAGTTGTAAATGTCGAGTCATGGTTTAAGCAGGGCAAGCAGTGTTTTGAATGTGGATTGCCAACGGTTCTGGGCCGGTGAGTTTGATGCGTTGACCCGCTGGTAAGTTGATTTGACCGCCTACGCAATCCGGTTGCAACGGGATTTGCCGACCGTTGCGTTCTATCAAAACCGCTAATAGCACTTGATTGGGGCGACCGTAATCAAAAATTTCGTTGAGCGCGGCACGGATGGTGCGGCCGGTGTAAAACACATCGTCAATCAAAATAATGTCGCGGCCTTCTAAGTGAGTCGGCAATTGGCTGGTTTTCACTTTGGGGTGCATACCAATTTGCGAGAAGTCGTCGCGGTAAAAGGTAATGTCTAATAAACCCAGTGGTTCTTGAATGCCAAGGCGTTGATAAATTTGCTCGGCTATCCACGCGCCGCCGCTGTGAATGCCAATCAGCACCGGATTATGTAATTGGCGTTGTTGAATTTGCTGGCGTATCGCGGTTTCCAGTTGGTCTAACAGGCTGGCAATATTGAGATTGTTGGTTGGCATAGTTAGGTATTTTGATTGAACCAGCTTTGCAAAATGATTTGCGCGGCGAGTTGGTCTTGAACAGCCCATAGTTTACCAGCACTGACTTTCAGGTCATCAAATAACAGTTGCTTGGCGGCAAAGGTGGTGAGGGTTTCGTCGATTTGATGGACGGGCAGATTAAAGCGGCCATTTAGCTGACGGCAGAATTTTTGCATTCGGGGGGTGACGATGTTGTCAGAACCGTCTTGCTGTTTGGAAAGCCCGACCACTAAGCCAAGCGGTTGCCATTCCTCGATTAATTTGCCGATGGCGACCCAATCCGGTACTTGGTTGGGCGAGCGTAAAGTTTGCAATGGGCTGGCGATGCCGGTAGTGGCGTGGCCGACGGCGATGCCGATTTTCTTGTTGCCAAAGTCAAAGCCGAGGTAAGCGTCGCTGCTTAATTTGGCAGCCAAGGGGTCGCGTTTAACCATGACCAGCGCCAGTGGTTAAGCGGTTAATGTCGATGCCGAGTTGTTTGGCGGCAGCGTTCCAGCGTTCGTTAATCGGGGTGTGGTAGATAATTGATTCGCCGCAAGGTGTGTTTAGCCAAGTGTTTTCAATCATCTCTTGTTCTAATTGGCCTTTGCTCCAGCCGGCATAACCAAGGGCGATTAAATAGTTTTTTGGGCCTTTGCCTTGGGCTATCGCTTCTAGTACGTCTTTGGAGCTAGTGAGCGTGATATTGTCGGCGGTGGTGATGCTGGAATCCCAATGTTGTTCGCAAGGGCTGTGAATCACGAAGCCGCGTTCTTGTTGGACGGGTCCGCCAGCAAATACCGGGGTGTTTAATACCTCTTCAAGCTCGGTTTTGATGCCGAGTTGTTGAAAGATGTCGCCTAATTTCATCCCGGTAGGTCGATTAATCACAATTCCCAAAGCACCATCGTCTGTGTGCTGACAGAGATAGGTGACAGTATGGGCAAAATGCGGGTCGGCCATTGTCGGCATGGCAATTAGAAATTGGTTATTCAGATAGCTGGCTTCGATCATAAGTTATACCTATTTTAGCTAACGGGTAGTCATGCCGGTTTCGTCGGAAAACTTCCAAACTCGAGTAATGACCAAGACATTCACTTCTTGTAGTAGTTCTGCGGGTAATTCGGCAAACGGTGCGCTCATTTTGACAATTCGTTTGGCGGCTTCATCTAAATTGGGGTTACCGGAGGATTTTACAATCCGCATGCTGTAAATGCTGCCGTCGGGATTGATGCCGACATCCATGGTTAAAGTTTGCGATTCACCGCGTTTACGAGCTGCTTCTGGGTAATTTAAGTTACCAGTGCGTTCGACTTTGTCTTCCCAATCTTTGACATATTGAGCGGCAAGGTATTTGTGGGTGCTGACTGCATTGGCAAATTTAATTTTGCTGTCTTGGGCACTGGGTTGGCTGACCCGATAGCGTTCGCCGATTTGACTGATTTGTTGTTGCAACATATCCGCTGATAGTAAGGGGCGATTTTCGATGCTGGCGCTATCGGCTGATTGGGTGATTTGTGCAGCCGATTCGGGGTGGCTGATGATTTTTTTGTTGCTGGTTGATGGTTTTTGCGCCGAAACTGAACTTTCAGGTTTTGTTATGGCTTGCGGTTTAGGTGCAGTATCGCTGCTAGCTAGTTGGTTTTCTGAGCCGAGAAACTTTGCTTCCTTGGGCGCTTGTTTGGTGGCGGTATAGGACAGGCTGATGTCTATCGACTGATTGCTTTTTGGGGCTTCGGGCGGTGTAAATCGAATCCCTAATAGCAATAATAAATGCACAGTGGCGGCAATTAAGATTGCCGCCAATAAGCGGTTGTGTTGCGCTGGGCTTGAACTAAATTCGGGTGTCAAAACCGTCATCATGCGTTTAAATGGGTTTCGATGTGGTCCATCAATTGTGCACTAATGTTTAGGTCAAATTGTTTATCCAGTTCTTGTACGCAAGTGGGGCTGGTGACGTTGACTTCGGTGAGGTAGTCGCCGATGACATCGATGCCGACAAAAACCAAGCCCTTGGCTTTTAAGGTTGGGCCGACTTGTTCGGCAATCCAACGGTCGCGATCAGTTAATGGACGACCTTCGCCACGACCACCGGCGGCTAAGTTGCCACGGCTTTCGCCGCTGGAAGGAATACGCGCCAAGCAGTAAGGCACCGGTTCGCCGTTGACCATCAAAATCCGTTTGTCGCCGTCTTTAATGGCCGGTAAATATTTTTGCGCCATGATGAAACGTTGGCCGTGTTCGGTCATGGTTTCTAAAATCACGCTGAGGTTAGGGTCGTTTTCGCGGACTAGAAAAATCGATGCGCCGCCCATGCCATCGAGTGGTTTGAGGATGATTTCTTGGTGTTGCTGAAGAAAATCACGGATTTTTTGCGGATTGCGAGCGACCAGTGTGTCAGTGCAGCATTGTGGAAACCAAGCTGTGAACATTTTTTCGTTGGCATCACGAAGCGATTGGGGTTTGTTGACGACGTAAACCCCTTCGCGTTCGGCTTGTTCCAAAATGTAGGTGGCGTAAATGTATTCTTGGTTAAACGGCGGGTCCTTACGCATGATAATGGTATCAAGCTCGGATAAAGCGATTTGTTGTTCGCCGGTAAAACGGTGCCATTGGTTGGCGTCGCGCTGTACTTCTAGGCTGCGGGTGCGGGCGTAAGCTTGGCCGTTGCTCAAAAATAAATCGTCAAGTTCGATGTAATGCAACTCCCAGCTACGGGCTTGGGCTTCTAAAAGCATTGCAAAGCTGGTGTCTTTTTTGATGTTGATTTGGCTGATGGGATCCATCACCATGCCGAGCTTGATAGTCATTAAAGTCCTGTTTTTAATTTGAAAAAAAATAAGATGACAAAATTCTATCAAATTTATTTTTAAGCTGGTTATTTACCGGAAAAAGAATTTTTGGTATAAAGCGCGGCTAATTTGAATTATAAAGCTCGCACTGAGGTAGTCATGTCCAGAGTATGTCAAGTAACAGGAAAACGTCCTGTGACAGGAAACAACGTTTCACACGCAATGAACAGAACCAAAAGACGTTTTACCCCCAATCTGCACCACCACAGATTTTGGGTTGAAACCGAAAACCGTTGGGTTCGTTTGAGAGTATCATCGAAAGGTATGCGCATTATCGATAAAAACGGCATTGATGCTGTGTTGGCCGATATCCGTAGCCGCGGCGAACAAGTTTAAGGAGATTAAAAAATGCGTGACAAAATCAAATTGGTTTCTACAGAAGGCACTGGCCATTTCTACACAACCACAAAAAACAAAAAAACCATGCCTGAAAAAATGGAGATCAAAAAATTTGATCCTGTTGTTCGCAGACATGTAATCTACAAAGAAGCCAAAATCAAATAACTTCTTTTTAAGGCTGTCGGGTCTGATTTTAGACTCGACTAGCTTTAGTCAATTCGGTTTCAAACCAAAATTCCTTCCGATAGTTTCGATTCGTTTAGTGATATAAACTCGCTAAACTAATTTGATGTCCTTTTTTGCTAAATCGTTTGCATAGTTTTGTTGATTTAGTGAGTAATTATTTTTCTTGCCTGTTTTTTGCCGGAGTTGCAAAGTCATGTTGTCGCATTTTAAAGCTCGTAAGCTGACCAAAGTTTTGTGGATTGCTGGTTTCAGTTGTTTATTGACGAGTTGCGCTATGCGATCGACTCAACCCAGCGTGGAAGTTCAAACGCAAAAACTGGCTGAGACACAGAGTAAAGGCGGATATGTTGCTGGTGCAGAGATGGAAATTGATAGTCAGCGTGAGGCTTGGGTTCATGATCGTGTGCAATTAGATACGATGATGACGATGCCGACCGCAGCAGGCAATTATCCATTGATTATCTATTTGCCGAGCTTGGGCGAAGAGGCTAATGCTGGACGAATTTGGCGAGAAACCTGGGCAAAAGCCGGTTATGCGGTATTCAGTTTGCAGCCTGTTTTGATTAGTCAAGCCTTGCGGGAAATCGAGGCCATGAAAAAACTCAATCCTGAGCTTGAGCGAGAGGATGGTTTTGAAACAGAGGATGAAGTTGAACAATCTCAATCTTTAACCGAAGGCTGGTTTGGCGGGAAATTGCAAAGGCCTTCGCGCAGTGCTCAGAACAGTGAACTACGTTATTTAGGCCACGAATATTTTGCAGTTGATAACTTAAAACAGCGAATGCAGCAGGTGTTTTGGGCTTATCAGCAGTTAAAAACGCGTAAATCATTAGGTCAATTGGCGAGCGTTGATTTATCGAAAGTGATTATTGCTGGTTATGACTTGGGTGCGCAAACCGTGGCGGGTGTGATTGGTGAAAATTTTGATAGCGCTTTGCCTGAATCGCCCGAATTTAAGCCTTTAGCGGCAATTACTATCAGTCCATCGGTTAATTTGGCTAAAGGCAATGTTCGTAGTCGGTTTCAAGCGATTAAGTTGCCATTATTGGTGGTGACTGGTACTGAAGATAATGATCCTTATGCGATTAGCTCGGCTTCGGTTAGAACTTCGTTGTGGGAGCATGCGGCCGCAGGTAGTAAGTATTTGTTGATGCTGCAAAATGCTGGCCATCAGGTGTTGGCGGGTTCGGAAGTTAATTCGCGGTTTGCGGCTGGGCGGCGAGGTTTGTCGGATCAAGAGCAGTTTGGTAGTTCGCAGATAGCGCGTAGAAATAGCCATGCTAATGAGGGTTTGATTGCGGGTTTAATGGGCGATCGTGGGCGACGAAATATTGAGCAAAGTTATAAGCAGGTTGCCGCTGTAGCGAGCGTTAGCTCAGCATTTATGGATGCGGTGGTTAAAAATGACGAGTTTGCCCGATTTTGGTTGGCAGATAAGGCTATCGCTTGGTTAGGTAATACCGCTCAAATTAGGCAGCGATAGTTGAAGTGACGGGCCTAAAGCTGATTCTGCAGGTATAATGTGGCTTTTTTGCACTCTATTAGGTAGTTGGTTGTGGATATTAAACAATACATGCAGCAATTAGGGCAGCAGGCTAAACAAGCCGGACGCGCTATTAGCAAAGCTGAAACCAGTCAAAAAAATCGTGCTTTATTGAGTATTGCCAAAGCGATTTCTGCAAGTAGTTTTGAATTGATGGTTGAAAACCAAAAAGATTTACAAGCTGCAAAAGATAATGGTATGGATGCTGCGTCGTTAGATAGATTGCAACTAACGTCGGCCCGTATTGAAGCGATGATCGAAGGCTTAGAGCAGGTGGCGGCTTTGCCTGATCCGGTTGGTGAAATCAGTGGTTTAAATTATCGTCCGAGCGGGATTCAAGTTGGACAGATGAGGGTGCCTTTAGGGGTTATCGGCATTATTTACGAGTCGCGACCGAATGTAACAATTGATGCCGCGGCTTTATGTTTGAAAGCAGGTAATGCTTGTATTTTGCGTGGAGGTTCGGAATCGATTCATTCTAATCGTGCGATTGCCGCGTGTATTGCACAGGGTTTAGCGGCGGCCGATTTGCCACAGCAAGCCGTACAAGTGGTTGAAATTACTGATAGAGCCGCTGTGGGTGAATTGATTACCTTAAAAGAATTTGTTGATGTGATTGTGCCGCGTGGTGGCAAAAGTCTTATTGAGCGAATTAGTGCAGAGGCAACGATTCCGGTGATTAAACACTTGGATGGTATCTGTCATGTTTATATCGATGCGAAAGCGGATATTGAAAAAGCGGTAGCGATTGCGGTTAATGCTAAAACGCATCGTTATGGGGTTTGCAACGCGATGGAAACTTTATTGGTTTCAGAAGCAATTGCAGGGCAGGTTTTACCGATTTTGGCTGAAAAATACCGTGAAAAGGCTGTTGAATTAAGAGGTTGCTTAAAAACTTGTTCGCTGATTCCAGATTGTGTGCGGGCGACTGAAGAAGATTGGCAAACCGAATATTTAGCGCCAATTTTATCAATCAAAATCGTTGCCGATATTGATGAAGCAATCGCGCATATTAATCAATACGGCTCTGCACATACTGAGTCGATTGTTACCGAAGACTATACCTTGGCTCGACGCTTTTTACGTGAAGTCGATTCTAGTTCGGTGATGGTGAATGCTTCGACCCGTTTTGCCGATGGCTTTGAATATGGCTTAGGTGCGGAAATTGGTATTAGCACCGATAAATTACACGCGCGTGGGCCGGTTGGATTGCATGGTCTAACTTCGCTGAAATTTATTGTGTTGGGCGATGGTCATATTCGGCAGTAATGATTGGCGTTTACGGCGGTACATTTAATCCGATTCACTACGGGCATTTGCGAACTGCATTAGAAGTTAAAGGCTTATTTAATCTGGATCAATTGCGATTAATTCCTTGTCGTCAGCCGCCGCATCGAAATCAGCCTGAGGTTTCAGGTCAAATGCGCTTGGAAATGTTGCGGTTAGCGATTGATGGTGTAGCGGGATTTATTGCTGATAGCCGAGAATTAGAGCGAGAAGGGCCATCTTATATGGTCGATACTTTGAAGTCACTGCGCCAAGAAATGCCGGATCAATCGATCATTTTGTTTATTGGTGCCGATGCTTTTCTGGGCTTAGAAAAATGGCATTGTTGGCAGCAATTATTTGACTACGCGCATCTGGTAGTCATGACGAGGCCTAATTTTAGTTTGCAGCCTGAGTCTGAGTTTTTTCGCCAGCGCTTGGTTGGTCAGCGGGAGATGTTGGCAACTAAATTAGCTGGGTATTTGTTTTTTCAAGCGGTTACGCCGTTGGATATATCCGCCACCCAAATTAGGCAAATTATTACCACAGACGGTAATCCGCAATTTTTATTGCCTGATGCCGTGTTAGCTTTTATTAGGCAGCATCAACTTTATCAAGCTGCCCCCTTAAACGACAGGATATTGAATGCAAACTGACGAATTAGTTAAATTAGTAGAAACCGAATTGGATTTTCGCAAAGGCGAAAACTTAGTGAGCCTCTATGTTGGTGATAGAAGCAGTATTACCGACTATATGGTAATTGCAAGTGCTACTTCTGCTCGCCATGCTAAATCATTATCCGATTATGTTGCTGAAAAAGTAAAAGAAAATGGTGTAATACCGCTTGGGGTGGAAGGTGCTCAAGTGTCGGATTGGGTTTTACTGGATTTGGGTGATGTGATTGTTCATATTATGACTGCACAAGCTCGCGAGTTTTATCAGTTGGAAAAGTTGTGGTCAGTTCCTGCGGCAACTTCTAACGCTTGAGTTTCGTGGGTTGGGCTTTTGAT
>JBEGMT010000142.1:0-3447 GCA_041182925.1 Pseudomonadota bacterium
GGGTAGTGACAACATCGCTAAGCATGGCGGTTTAAAAGCCGTTGAATTGTTTGAAGCGGTGGAAAAAGGTCAGGTGAAAGCGCTCTGGATTATGGGTACCAATCCTGTGGTATCGATGCCCAATGCTGATCAAGTAAAACGCGCATTGCAAAACTGTGAATGGCTGGTGGTATCGGACTGCATTAACAATACCGACACCCTATCGTTAGCCAAAATTAAACTACCCGCGACCGGCTGGAGCGAAAAAGACGGTACGGTCACTAATCTGGAAAGACGTATTTCCAGACAACGCGCCTTATTTAAACCGGCTGGAAACGCCAAACCGGATTGGTGGATTATCAGCCAAGTTGCACAACGCATGGGCTTTGAATCGGGATTTCAATACCAATCCAGCGCCGAAATTTTTGCCGAACACGCCGCCCTATCTGGCTTTGAAAACACGCCCAACCAACAAATCCGCGACTTTGATATTTCAAAATTTGCCGACATCAGCGCCAGCGATTTTACTCAATTGCAACCGATTCAATGGCCGGTCACAAGCCAGGCGCCCAATGGAACAGCGCGTTTATTCGCCAATTATCAGTTTTATACCGACACCGGCAAAGCACAATTGGTTACAGTTAAAGCCAGACTACCCAGCAACCCGCTAACCCGCGCTTACCCTTTTACCTTAAATACCGGCCGCATTCGAGATCAATGGCACACCATGACCCGCACCGGTTTGGCTCACAAACTTAACAGCCACAAACCTGAGCCGCAGGTTGAAATACATCCCGCAGATGCTAAAGATTTAGGCTTAGTACAAAATAGCTTGGCAAAGCTAGAAAGCCGCTGGGGAAGCATGTTGGCCAGAGTGGATATTCAATCCGGTCAACAACCCGGCAGCTTATTCGTGCCGATGCATTGGACAGCCGAATTGAGTAGTCATGGTCGGGTTGGGGCTTTGGTAAATCCAGTGGTTGATCCCTTGTCAGGTCAACCAGAAAGCAAACAAACCCCAGTTAGAATCAGTGCTTGGCCGACAAAATGGCAAGCGTTGATTGTTTCCAGACAAGCGTTGAAGGATTTAGGTTGTGAGTATTGGGTTAAAAACAAAGGCGACGGGGTTTGGCGCTATTTTTTAGCAGGACAACAAGCAGCCTTTGACTTAGCAGCTTGGCACTTAAAAGACCAACAAACTGAAGATATTTCCTATTATCAAGACTCCGCGAATGGTGATTATCGTTATGCCAGCTTCAATCATCAGCGCTTGGATTTTTGTTTATTCGTGTCTAGCAAGGGCGATTTGCCGGAATTAAATTGGCTATCGAGTTTATTTGCAGAACAGCAACTCAGCCGCCAACAACGCCTTAATCTATTAAGCGGTCGCCCTGGAAAAGATGATCTCGATTGCGGCCGAACCGTGTGCGCTTGTTTCAATGTCGGTGAAAAAACTATCTGTGAAACCATTAAAAGCCATCAAATCACAACCATCACCGAAATCGGTACTCATTTAAGTGCTGGAACCGGTTGTGGATCGTGTATTCCTGAACTTAAGGGCTTGTTGGCGGTGTGATTTTTAATCAACTGCCTAGCAATTACCGTAAAACTATTCAGCTCAACAAAAAATCATCCAGACTAATTGCGATCTCTGGAAATTCCCGCAAAAGTTTTTTGTCTTGCGTCACTAGCTTTAATGCTAATTGTCGAGCCAAGGCCACAAACTCACAGTCATAAGCCGAACAGGCACTACTGGCAACCAGATTCAGGACATCGTTAGACGGAATCGAATATTCTCGGTCATTCATCAAGGACTCGGCTTCAGCTTGCAAGGCGAGCGCTTGGGTTAGAGTAATCAAATTCTGGCGCAAATAGAGCGCCAGCACATTACGAAACTCACTTCGCCAAAGCTCGGGAGCAATCCATTCAGAGTCTTTTACAAATAACTGACTGGCCTTGGCCGAATAATCGGTCGGCAAAAACAAATAGCTAATGATATTGGTATCAGCAACTATCATGGCCGACCATTTTCAATCGCTTGATCAATATTGTCTAGGCTAATGCTATTGGCGCTTATACTGGCCCGAAGTTGCTCAATACGTTTAAGCCGTTCACTGGGATCAGATTTTTTGGCAATCAGCGCCTGTTCAATACAGATTAAAACCTCACTGTTAATACTACGTCGATGCTGTTCAGCAGCTGATTTTAATTGCTCAAATAATGATTCTGGAATGTTTTTAATCGTCAATGCAGGCATAAAATTTTCCTTGAAACAACTTTGGTTGCATTATGGTTGCCACTTGCAACTCATGCAATTTGAATTTGGATAGCGAGCCAATAATCCCGAGTCAGCTTTTGTATGTCGCCACTTTCGCCAACCTTTCCCCTAAAACCCAACACAAGCGCTTTTCATGTTCGCTGAGTTGTTCATCGGTTTCGCCACGATGGCTTGGGCCATACGGTGTGCCGCCAGTGACCGTTTCGCGCAGGGCGATTTCGTTACAAGGCAAACTCATCAACATCATGCCGTGGTGCATTAACGGCAGCATCATCGACAACAGCGTAGTTTCTTGGCCGCCGTGCATACTGCCGGTTGAGGTAAATACGCCGGCTGGCTTGCCTGACAATGCCCCTGATAGCCACAAGCCGGTGGTGCTGTCGATGAAGTATTTCAACGGTGCGGCCATATTACCGAAATGGGTGGGGCTGCCTAGCGCTAGGCCGTCGCAGGTTTGCAAATCTTGCAAGCTGACATAGGGCGCACCGAATGCGGGAATGCTGTCGGCGACTTTTTCACTCAATGCGGAAATTTCCGGAACTGTGCGTAACACCGCTTCAGCGCCAGCGACTGATTCGACACCACGGGCAATCTGCTGAGCCATTTTCGCGGTGCTGCCGTTACGGCTGTAGTAAAGAATTAAAATTTTTGTCATCAGCTCACCTATTCCAAAATCGCTAAAACTGCTTCCGGTGGTCGGCCAATTGCCGCCTTGCCATTTGCTAACACAATCGGCCGTTCAATCAATTTTGGCACCCGCACCATCGCGGCAATAATCGCTTCATCCGATAAGGATAAATCATCCAAGCCATGCGCCTTATATTCGGCTTCTTTGTTGCGTAATAACTGTCTGGGCGTGATGCCTAGCTTGCTGACAATTTCCTTTAATTCGTGAGCAGTCGGCGGAGTTTTTAAATATTCAATCACTTCAATTTGCAAACCTTGATCTTGTAGCAATTGCAAAGTCTGGCGTGATTTGGTGCAGCGGGGATTATGGTAGATGATAACGCTCATGGTTTACTGGCCTGTGAATCGAAACAAGCCGTTATAATAGCACCCTGTTTTTACAAACCCGCGTGTAAAGCTATGCAATTACCCAATTACGCCAACGCTCGTGTCTTAGTGGTCGGCGACCTGATGTTAGACCGTTATTGGCACGGCGCTACTTCCCGAATTTCCCCTGAAGCCCC